>CAMVHW010000181.1 GCA_947167395.1 uncultured Bacteroidales bacterium | reverse complement strand
GAGTGTTCGTATAGAGCCGGAAGAGGTGGAATACATTATTGATGCCGACTAACAGATACCTAAAAAAAACACTGATACAATGAAAAAAATACAGATGGTGGATTTGCAGACCCAGTATTTGCAAATCAAGCAAGAGATAGATTCGGGGATAGAGCAGGTTATACGTAGTGCCGCTTTTGTAAAAGGCGAGCAAGTAACTAATTTTCAGCATCATTTGGAGGCTTATACGGGTGCCAAGCATATCATTCCGGTAGGTAACGGTACTGATGCGTTGCAGATAGCATTGATGGCATTGGGGCTTCAACGCGGAGATGAGGTTATTACGCCCACATTCACTTTTATAGCCACCGCCGAAGTAGTAGCCTTGTTGGGGCTGACTCCTGTGGTGGTTGATGTTGATTGGGACACAATGAATATGTCGGTTGAGGCTGTTGAGCGTGCCATAACACCTCGTACCAAAGCCATTGTGCCGGTACACCTGTTCGGTCAGTGCGCCAATATGGAGGCTATTATGGCGATTGCCAAGAGAAAAGGGCTATATGTAGTGGAAGACGCTTGTCAAGCCATAGGCTCGGTATATACGTTCTCTGACGGCAAGAAGGCTCAAGCGGGTACAATGGGTGAGATAGGTTGCACCAGTTTCTTCCCGAGCAAGAACCTTGGCTGTTATGGTGACGGCGGTGCGTTGTTCACCAACGATGATGATTTGGCGGCCAAGATACGCAGCATCGCCAATCACGGTATGGAGATACGTTATCACCACGACCGCGTAGGCGTAAATAGTCGTTTAGACACTATCCAAGCAGCAGTGTTGGATGCCAAACTGCCACATTTGGACGAATACACCTCGGCTCGTCAAATGGCTGCGAAGTATTATGACAACGCATTTAAGGACGAGAAACACATTCTTATTCCGGGACACGATACCCGTTCCACGCACGTCTATCACCAATATACATTGCGTATAGTGAAGGAAGATAAGACACCCGATAAAGAATTGCGTGACGCGTTGAAAGCGTATTTGACTGACAAACAAATACCTGCAATGATATACTACCCTATTCCCTTGCATTTACAAAAAGCGTATCAGGACAGCCGTTATAAGAAGGGTGATTTTCCTGTTGCCGAACGTTTGGCTGATTGTGTATTGAGTTTGCCTATGCACACTTGTTTGGACGAAGAGCAACTGGAATACATAACCCGTTCTATAAAGGAAGGAATAAGAGAACTTACTAAATAAACGTATATGCAGACGTTTCGTTTAACACAGCAGCAGAAACTTCAACAGCGTCTTTCGCCTGCCCAAATACAGTTGGTTAGGATGTTGGAAGTGCCGTCAGTGGAACTTATTCAGCGTATTAACGAGGAATTGCAAGACAATCCGGCATTGGAAGAAGGTGTGTCTAATGAGTCAAGGACGGACGAAGAGTCGATAGACGGTATCGGCGAAATGGAACAAGATTACGCTGAAAATGACAATGCGGATAATTATGAAGTTGGGGACTATGTAGAGGCAGACGACTCGGCTGACTATACTCCTATCACGTCCGTATACGGCAGTCGAGGTGATGACGAAGCGATAGACATACCTATGACGGCAGGCACCAGTTTCGGCGAATACTTGAAGAGTCAGGTTTATCTCACTCACATGGACAAACCCGACCGTCATATAGCCAAGTTCGTGGTATGGAACATAGATGATAACGGCTATTTGCCTCGCACGGCAGAGGAGTTGTGCGATGATTTGGCTTTTCGTGAGGGACTGACGGTGACGGAAGAGAAGATGAGAGAGATAATCAGTCAGGTACAGACGTTCGACCCTCCGGGAGTGGGCGGACACGACCTGAGAGAGTGTTTGTTGATTCAGTTGCGCCAAAAGCCTTCAACACCTGAGATAGAGATAGCGAAGAACATACTTGAAAACGACTATGACCAATTCAGTCATCGTCATTGGGATAAGATTGCCGACAAATATGCCTTGGACGACAAGACGAGCAAACAGGTGCTGCACGAGATAACGTCATTGAATCCCAAGCCGGGTAGTGCTTGGACAGGCACTGTATATGAAAGGCAACACACGTCAGTCATACCTGACTTTATTGTTACCAACGAGCATGGCGAACTGCGTATAGAACTCAACCAGGGCGAAATACCCGATTTGAGAGTCAGCAATGACTATTCGCAGATGTTGGAGCGATACACAACCACCAAAGCCAAGCAAACGAAAAAGGATAAGGAGGCAATACGTTTTGTAAAGCAGAAGATTGATTCGGCTCGTATGTTTATAGACGCAATACGTCAGCGTAATGAAACTCTATATCGCACTATGTCTGCCATAGTCAGGGAGCAGCGAGCCTTCTTTGAGGAAGGCGATCCGTCCAACTTAAAGCCTATGGTGCTGCAAGACATAGCCAACCTGACCGGCTATGACGTAAGTACCATATCGCGAGTTAGCAACTCCAAGTATGTGCAAACCGACTTTGGTGTGTTTCCCCTTAAGCACTTCTTTTCGGACAAGATGACCAATGACGAAGG
>CAMVHW010000180.1 GCA_947167395.1 uncultured Bacteroidales bacterium | reverse complement strand
GTCCAAGTGTGTATTGCTCCAGTAACTTGTCATAGATTATCCCCACCAACTCGCCTGCTTTGACTGACACTTCCATTTCGCGTTTGAGATGCTCGTTGCCCTCATCCACAAGGAACTGCAAGCGGTAGTACTCCTTTTCGAGATTTTTCAGCAGTATCTTTTGCGGCTCGCCGTTGGGTTGCTCCATATCATACACCCAAATTTCGCGAAAATTGCAGGTTACAACCCAGCGAGGGTGCTTGCTTACAGGCAAACCGACAATATATTTCTTTGCTTGCTGAAACGGGTTCAAGAGTGAGCCGTCGCTTTGCACAATAGGCTTGCCCAATTCTTTTTCTATAGACTTTTGCTCTATCAACACTTTGGTGGCAGGTATATAACCGTCCATAAAGTTCGTATTCTCTACCAACACTTGGTCTTCAAACTCAATGAATTTGAACACATCCTGCACACCTAACACATTTTGCAACAGTTCAAGCCAAAACTTTTGTGTATCGCCTTTCTCGTAGCCTTTACCTTGCCATTCTTCTGCAAAATGTTTGGCTGCTTTTTGGGATAGAGTATTTGTCATCATATCTTATTCAGTCTTAGATTTTTGACCGCAAAAGTACTACAACCAACTGCCACCACAAGTCAGTATTTCAAAAAATCGCAAAAAATCCTCTCTCTCCGTCCATTTCAGGCGCATTGTATGCGCTTCTTCCCCCTTCCTCTCCCTACCGTCTAAACACGGTTCAGTTACGGACTACTTACGGTTCACATCCCCAAAATATGTAGCAGTTAACCGCAGACTCGCAGATGACAAGCCGGACACATTAGAGCCTTATCGCAGGGAAAGCGCAAAAAAATAGCCGATAGTGTCCCACGACCTATCGGCACAAAATACCACCGTGTCCCTCCAACCGGTGGCTAACTGTTCCAAAAAATCACGTTTTGATGCCAATTTTCTGCAAAAAACGAATAAATATGCTAAAAAATACTGATAATATTTACATATTTCAAAATAAAGTAGTAATTTTGTGCGGTTTTTTACGAAAGAAACCGAACAATAAGCATATTGGTACGAGATGAAGAACGGTACGAAAAGTTATATTACGAATTACATCAATCGCTTGAAACCTAATAAGGTTTTCTCGGCTGATACTTTCGTGACCGACACCATATCAGCCGATGCAGCACGCATGGCGTTGGAGCGCATGGTGTCGGAAGGAAAAATCCGCAAGTTGGGAAAGGGGCGCTATTACAAGCCGGAACAGTCCATGTTCGGTGAGATAGCTCCATCTGTGGAACAGGTTATCACCGACCTTGTTGAAAGCAAGACGCACCAGCCGATAGGTTATCTGACGGGGACGATGGCTTTCAACCAACTCGGGCTGACCACGCAGGTCAGTTCGCAGATACAGATAGGTGTCCGCAAGTACCGCCGTACTCTCAAACGTGGTCAGTATTCTATAGATTTTATCCTTCAGCCCAATGCTATTACGCGTGACAACATCTACCTGCTGCGCCTTTTGGATGCGCTCAGGTTCTTCCGTGACATACCGGCTACCACTCCCAATGAGGCAATCTCGCGCATGATATTCCTTATCGGCCAGCTCCAGCCGGAGCAACAGCAGCGTATGATTGGCTTGGCACTGCGTTATTCACCCTACGTGCGTGCGCTCTTGGGAGCTATATTAGAGAGCATAGGCACGGCTAACGAACACTTAAAGCCGCTCAAAGTGTCCCTCAATGCGCAAACACGTTATAAACTGAACATCTCGAAAGATATACTACCAACCCTGTCAAATTGGAATATACGATGAGTGAACTACACGAAAACAAGGTATTGTTCCGGCAAGTAGTGTCGGCAACGGCACAAGCGCAGAACATAGACCGTCTCTTTGTTGAGAAGGATTATTGGATAACCCGGTCACTGGCATTACTGTCACGCAGCCAATACTATGACAATATGGTATTCAAAGGCGGCACGTCATTAAGCAAGGCTTACGGACTGACTCATCGTTTCTCCGAAGATATTGATGTTGCTGTTGTCAATGCCAACCAATTTTCCCAGAACCAATTAAAACGCCTTATCCATCGTTCTGCACATGTGATGAGTGAGGGTTTGGAAGAGGTGGTCGGTGACCCGATTACGCGCAAGACCCAAGCATATTACAAACAACTGTATATATTCCCGACCTCTATGAACCTTTCAGGAACATTACCGATTAGGGAGGGACAGATATTACTGGAGATAAACTCATTCGGCAATCCTTACCCATATGTAGAGAAAGAGCTTCAGAGTTTCATTACGGAGTTCCTGCAAACACAAGATCAGTTCCGTTATCTCATAGATGAATACGGGCTGCAGCCGTTCACCATCAATGTGCTAGACAAACGCCGCACTTTGTTGGAGAAAACTGTGTCGCTATTGCGTTTCTCTTTTGCCAAGGACTCTAACGAACTGGCATCGAAGATACGACACTTCTACGACCTGTATTTCCTTGTGCATGACGATGAATGCCAGCAATACTTGCAATCCGACCAGTTCCGGACGGAGTTTACCGAATTGTATGCACATGACC
>CAMVHW010000179.1 GCA_947167395.1 uncultured Bacteroidales bacterium | reverse complement strand
TGTTGCAGCAAATAGGCTATCTTATATGTCAGCACACGAGTCTTACCCGAACCTGCACCGGCTATCACCAAACAAGGACCATCTTTATATACCACCGCCTCACGCTGTGCAGGATTAAGATTGCTTAACAAATCCATACTTTCAACTTTTTAACTATAAACTTTCAACTAAACAACTCTTATTTGTACTCATACCACTCACCCCAAGTCATCAGCACGTTAGGCACTTTGAGCGAAGGCATACTCTCCATTTTCTTCATAGTCATCCAATATGCTTCTCTATGGTCAATAGAGTGTTCCAACTCATTCTCGTGACCGGTAATAAGTACCTTCGGACCAAAACCTCGTATGGTGCGCTCCATCGAATTGACCCAACAATTAAGCAACAGAACGTCAATCTTATGCTTTCTGTGAACGTTGTCAATCCACCGCAAGTCTTCCACGTTGTATTGATCGCCCGTATGAGCAACCTTACCACTTCCCTTAAATTCCATAACATATATATTATTGTATATATCGTCTTGGTGTCCTGGCAGGATATGCAAGGTCATTTTCAGTTCGTCAAAAGGTATGGTAACACTTGTATCTGCCACGAGCAACTGCTGAATAAGCGGATCGACACCCACCCATAAGTCTTTGGGGACAATCACTTTCTTGCCTCTTGCGGCAAAAGCCTTGGCAATCTTCAGATTGGCATGATCGCCATGCTTATGCGAGACGAACATAGCATCGCAGTTACCGGCGATGGCATAAATAATCGAATCGGTGATAAAAGGGTGCTTACCCGGTCCGCCCGGAATCAAATCCACTGCAACAGTTGCATCCTTCGACTTAATCACAAATCCGTCATTATAGAGTTTGTATATCTTCAAGCCTTTCTTTACAGGTTTAGCCATATCGTCCAGCATACGCTGCATTCGACGATTGATAAAGGTATAGAAAGGCTCTGCCTTGTCGTTACGTTGGTCGTGCAAAAGCAAATCCAAACCCACCAATGCCATTTGTCTGTTGAGCGTCATCTCCTTTTGCGGCGGATTGGCTTGCAACATTTCGTCAATGGTAGAAAAAGCCATTCGAGCCTGATTCTCAATATAATTTTCAGGATAACCCCAGAAAATAAAATACTGCTCACGAGGGTTCTTTTCAGGACGACCTTCTTGAGCAATCACAACTCCACTCATAGCACTCAATAGTGCCACTAACAACCAACTGCGGCTAAACAAATGTTTCATATCTTTATCGTTTTAATCTACTCTCAAAACTTGCGGTGCAAAAATATGGGTATTTATTCATTTTTGCCATTCTTATGCTGATTTATTTGACATTTTTTTCACGAAAAAAGGACCTACGGAAGTTTTTTTTTATTTTTTTTTGCAAAAATTTAGTGAGTTATAAAAAATACTCTACCTTTGCGGGCTGAAACGGATATTCTGTTAAGATATGAGTTATATGAACAAAATCTCTAAAATCCTACTGCCGGTGATGGCGCTTATGATGTGCGCTTGCAGCCAAAGAGAGCTAAACACCAAGTCTTCTCATACCACCGGATGGAATTACTACGACAAGAAAACCACTTATTTTGAGGCGATTGAGGGTGTATCATACGGTACACCTATAACGATGATTGCCATTGAAGGTGGTTCGTTTACTATCGGCGAAAAAGACGAGTTTATCACTGCTCCAAGAGATAATATGTCTCGGTCTTTAACCGTCAGTTCGTTCTATATGGACAAGTATGAGGTTACTAACCTTGACTGGAATGAATACATTCGTTGGATGAGAGTAGTCTTTGATGCCACCAATCCCGAGTTGGTAGCCAAGGCATATCCCGACACTACCGTATGGCGTGAGGAAATGGCTTATAACGAGCCTTATCTGCAATACTATTATCGTCATCCTGCATTCAGTTTCTATCCTGTTGTCGGCGTAAGTTGGGATCAGGCAATGGCTTTCTGCCAATGGCGTACCGACCGTGTCAACGAATTGGCATTATGGAGCACAGGAGAGATTCAGCGTCCGCCGTTTGACGAACTGCGTCCTATCATATTTGAAGAAGACCGCACTCCGACCGAGCAAAACCAAGGACAGGTGCAAAACAACGAAGATGAAGGCGAAGAAGAAGGTGAAGAAGGAGAGGAAGGCGAAGAGGAAGAAGAAGATGAAGAAGCAACCACTCCGGAGGTTGACACACGCCCCGTTGAAGTACAAGACTGGGAACGCACACACCCCGGTTTCCGTATGGTAATGAAAGAGTTCTCCAATCCCAAAGACTCAACCAAAGTTCGCGTGGAGTATTATCCTCCTTACGAATGGGTACGCCGCCACTTCGTATTCAATACAGAGAAATACCTACACGACGACCAATACGCTCCCGAATTTGGTAACAAACCTATTATAGATAAATATACCAACCTGCCTCGTAAGGTTAATTCGGGTGATGGTATATTAGTGATTGGTTTCCGTTTGCCCACAGAAGCCGAATGGGAATTTGCGGCATACGCTCCCGTGGCTGACGAAAATGGTTTGACTATCGAAGGTAAGATATATCCGTGGTCAGGTTATCACCCTCGCGATTTGAGCAAAGAGAACATCGGTCGTCTGCAAGCCAACTT
>CAMVHW010000178.1 GCA_947167395.1 uncultured Bacteroidales bacterium | reverse complement strand
ATAGGAGCGGGTCTTAGACGTGCATTGCGTGATTCAGGAATAGTGTTAATTGGTTTCTTCTTGTTAATGTTCATTTTCGGAATGATTAACTGCGGTCTGTATAAGGAAGTGGCGCCACAATACTTCGATACCCCTCTTAACTCCATATACTCAGTTTTCCGTGTCTTTACAGTAGAAGGGTGGTACGAGATACCCGATGCCATTATGGGGCAACAACATCTCCGTTTATAGGACGGCTGTCACGACTGTATTTTTGCTTCCTATTAGGTGCTTTCGGCTTGCTGGGTATGTCTTTTATCAACTCCGTATTTGTAGATGCTATGGTAGAAGACAATAACGATGATATTAAGAACCAACTCGACCGTATAGAACGCAAACTCAATGAATTGGAAGAAAAAATCGCAACAAAAAACGATTGAACATTTTGATTGATATGACAATACTACCGCAATGAAAAATATGCACTTTATGCGTAAAAAATGTGCATTTTCTTGCTGTAAAGACGTTTTTTGCAGTAGTTTTGCAGTGTTTATTTAGAAGATAAAATCATTATGAAAGTACTTTTAATCAATGGCTCTCCTCGTAAGAACGGAAATACATATACGGCTCTGGACGAGATAGCACAAACACTCAAAGACGAAGGTTTAGACTCGGAAATAGTTTGGATTGGTAATAAGCCGGTTAGAGGCTGTATCGCCTGCGGCACATGCAAAACGATGATTGCCGGCAAGTGCGTTTTTGACGACGATGTGTGCAACTCCATCTCTGCCAAGTTCGCTGAGTCAGATGGCTTTGTTTTTGCTTCACCGGTGTACTATGGTCAGCCTAATGGGGCATTGCTCGCCGTTATGCAACGCGCTTTCTTCTCCAATGGCGAACAGGTGCAAAATAAACCGGGAGCCGCAGTAACCATCTGTCGCAGAGGCGGTGCCACTGCTGCTTTTGAAGCACTCCAAATGCCAATGCAGATGATGAATATGCCGTTGGCAACCTCGCAGTATTGGAATATAGCCTATGGACGCGAACCCGGACAAGTAGCACAAGATACGGAAGGTATGCAAACGATGCGAACGCTCGCTCACAATTTGGCATGGATGATAAAGGCTCTTCGTGGCGAAAACGCCCCGGTTCTCCCCCAACGAGAACAATGGCAACCCATGAACTTCATTAGATAAGACAAAACAACAATTTACTGAATAGTAATAAATTGTCGCGTCAAAAAACAGGGAGATTGCAGCAAATCAGTAAAGAAAAATGCAAAAAAATATCATTTATTTTTGGTCAGTATGATTTTATGCCATACTTTTGCAGCGTCTTTTGAGAAAGAAATGAAACAATACATACAAAATATCTGTTGCTGCACCAATCAAATTTGATTGGTAGTAATGATATATATATTGTCTATTTTTTGGAAAAATAATATAACAACTCTGCCAATCAATATAGGTTGGCAGAGTTTCTTTTTTACATTATACAGATTGGCGCTTTACCAACCCTCTTGAAAGGCAGAACATTTAATAACTTATATAAACCCAAATTATTATGATTTACAACAAATTAACTGAACTGGTAGGTAACACACCTATGCTTCGTATCAACGGACTGGAAGGTCAAGTGGCAGACATCATCGTCAAGTTGGAGTATTTCAATGCCGGCGGTAGTGTCAAAGATCGTATCGCTTTGGCTATGATTGAAGATGCCGAACAAAAAGGAATCTTAAAACCCGGAGCCACCATCATTGAACCTACATCGGGCAACACCGGCGTTGGCTTGGCATGGGTAGGTGCCGCCAAAGGGTATCAAGTCATTCTCACTATGCCCGAAACGATGTCCGTTGAGCGTCGTAATCTGCTGAAAGCCTATGGGGCACGCTTGGAACTGACTCCGGGTGCCGAAGGAATGAAAGGGGCTATCAAGAAAGCAGAGGAACTGCAAGCAACCATTGAAGGTGCCGTTATACTCGGACAGTTTGTTAACCCTGCCAACCCATTGGCTCACGAGCGCACCACCGGCGAAGAGATTTGGAAAGACACGGAAGGGAAAGTGGATATATTCGTGGCAGGCGTTGGAACAGGCGGAACCGTGTCCGGAACAGGCAAAACATTGAAGAGATATAATCAGGATATAAAAGTCGTAGCCGTTGAACCTGCCGGCTCACCTGTATTGAGCACCGGCGTTCCGGGCAAGCACGGCATACAAGGTATAGGTGCAGGCTTTGTGCCGCAAACATACAACGGCGACATCGTTGACCGCATCATAACCGTAACCGACAACGATGCATACAAAGGGTCGCGTATGCTGGCAAAGAAAGAAGGTCTGTTGGTAGGAATCAGTTCAGGTGCTGCCTTCTATGCCGCTTTGCAGTTGGCTAAACAAGAAGAAAACAAAGGAAAAACGATTGTGGCACTGCTACCCGATACGGGCGAAAGATACTTGAGTACCAACTTGTTCAAGTACGATGAATATCCTTTGGACTAACACCTATTCAAACACCTCGTATGCAACCAGTCTATCATATCTCTCTCCAATGGGTCTGAAATAGACTGCCACCGAATAGTCGTTTTTAGTTTGCCAATGTGACCCTTCGGTTCTTAGAAGAGTCGCATTGGCACTGTTTTT
>CAMVHW010000177.1 GCA_947167395.1 uncultured Bacteroidales bacterium | reverse complement strand
CGAGGCTATGGGTGCAGCTCTCGGTCACACCCAGTCGCTCCACACCAACGCTCTTGATGAGGCTATCGCACTGCCTACCGACTTCTCTGCACGTATCGCACGCAACACACAGATTTACATACAGGAAGAAACGAAAGTATGTAAGGAGATTGACCCATGGGCAGGTTCTTATTATGTAGAGAGCCTCACCAAACAGATAGCCGACAAGGCTTGGGCACTCATTCAAGAGATTGAGAAACTGGGTGGTATGGCTGCCGCTATCGAGACCGGCGTGCCTAAGATGCGTATCGAGGAAGCCGCTGCACGCACACAAGCGCGTATCGACTCCGGCACACAGAAGATTATCGGCGTGAACGAGTATCGTCTTGACCACGAAGACCCCATCGATATCCTTGAGATTGACAACACAGCCGTTCGTACAGAGCAAGTAGAACGTCTCAAACAGCTTCGTGCTAACCGCGACGAGAAAGCCGTGCAAGAAGCTTTGGCAGAGATTACGAAGGTGGTTCAGGAATGGGCAGACGGCAAGAAATGCTCTGCCAACCTGCTCGCCTTGGCAGTGAAAGCCGCAGGTCTGCGTGCTTCGCTTGGTGAGATAAGTGATGCCTGCGAGAAAGTCGTAGGACGTTATAAAGCAACTATTAGAACTATTTCAGGAGTGTACGCAGCAGGAACAAAAGGCGATAGCGACTTCGAAGAAGCCAAACGCCTCACGGCAGAGTTTGCCAAGAAAGAGGGTCGTCAACCCCGTATTATGATTGCTAAGATGGGCCAGGACGGTCACGACCGCGGTGCCAAAGTGGTAGCCACCGGTTATGCCGACTGCGGCTTCGACGTGGATATGGGACCTTTGTTCCAAACACCCGAAGAGGCTGCCAAACAAGCAGTGGAGAACGATGTACACGCTCTCGGCGTATCATCGCTCGCTGCCGGTCATAAGACCTTGATTCCGCAGGTTATCGAGGAACTCAAGAAACGTGGTCGTCCCGACATCCTCGTTACTGCCGGTGGTGTCATCCCCGCGCAGGACTATGACTTCCTCTATAAGGCAGGTGTAGCCGCCATCTTCGGCCCCGGCACCCCGGTTGCCTACTCCGCCAAAGTAGTTATGCAACTGCTCATGCAAGAGTAATCTGTCATTACAAAATAGGGGCATACATAAGGTATGCCCCTGTTTTTCCATACAAAACACTATAGGGATACTATACCCATAATATAGGGATAGCTTTTACCGAGCCAATGGCATACTTGCCAAACACACATCGGTTATGCCCGATTGGGTTATGCCGATATATAACATTAGACTTATAGGTCAAAAAGTTATTGACACAAAACGAATAATACATTTGCAAAATTGCGCAAAATAGCGTATTTTTGCAAATGCTTTCGGCTGAGAGTCGTGCAAAGTGTTGCACACCACCGCTTCCACCAAAAGCAAACATAACATAATAAACTGAAAGGCAATTCTAAAAGACTTTACTCTATGAATCAGATTATTGTTCATGATACAACGATATCTGTTACACAAATCAACGATGAGGATTATATCAGCCTAACCGATATGATGAAAGCCAAGGATGGTGATTTCTTCTTCCATAATTGGCTACGCAATCGAAATACGATTGAGTTCCTCGGCGTTTGGGAGAAAGTTCACAATCCCGCTTTTAATTCTGTCTAATTCGACATAATAAAAAGTCAGGCAGGTCTCCATAATTTCCGTTTAAGTGCTAAGGAATAGATGGAGAAAACAGGCGCAATAGGTATTATCGCTAAAACCGGGCGTTACGGAGGAACATACGCTCACAAGGATATTGCGTTCGAGTTTGCCATGTGGATTAGCCCGGAGTTTAAGGTATTTCTAATCAAAGATTTTCAGCAACTCAAAGAGGCAGAGCAAAAGGCGTTAGGTTGGTCAGCGAAACGAGAATTGGCGAAGATCAACTACCATATTCATACGGACGCGATAAAAGCAAATCTTGTTCCGCAGGAGATTGACACCTACCACCGCTCGTTGATTTATGCCAACGAAGCCGATGTGCTCAATGTGGCATTGTTCGGTATAACGGCGAAAGAGTGGCGCGACGCCCACCCGGAAGATAACATCTTTTGGAGCCCAAACGTAAACCGAATGCAATGTTTACGTTTGGGAGAGCGAGAGTATCCGAGTAATTACAGCATGAACGGAGTTTATGCTCATTTACGAGGATGACTCGCACGAAGAGAACCTTAATGCGGTCTTTATCAACGAAGGTATGCCGCAACAGGAGCGTCTGCATAAACTCAACCAAATAGCCATCCAACAAATGACCGTGTTGGAGAATGTTGAATCAAGAAAAGTGCTAACTACCAACCAATAATATGCCCCATATTTCCCTAAACAACATATCCAAATTTACCCCCCCCCACTACGAATGGGCGGAAAGTAAGCAAATACAATATATTCGCAAGCCGGAAGGCGGGCGAAATAACACAGTGACGGTGCGTGACTTTTGTCTCGTACCGTCTTTTCGTATATCTCTGGTTTATCTAAGATAGCGTAAGCGGTCTATAAAAAAATGCGGGCGCGACGGCCCGCAACAATATTTGACATATTGGATTACCATTCGCGTTCGGCGGTTAGTAGTTCAGACCGAATGCCCACAACGGAACGACATTGTGG
>CAMVHW010000176.1 GCA_947167395.1 uncultured Bacteroidales bacterium | reverse complement strand
CTTGGCATTGCTTGTTTCCTCGTCGTCGCCGCCTTGTACATACACGCGCATAAATCCGTCAAACATAATCACTTCACCGGTAGCAACAAACACATGTGGCAGTCCTTCCGCCGTAACCTCTATACGTGTGTTCTCTATCTGTGCGTCAGCCATTTGGCTGGCTATGGTACGTTTGCGTATGAGGTCATACAGGCGTTTCTGTTCGGCGTTCTCGCCTGCCGATTCGGTCATTATGTAGGTGGGGCGAATAGCCTCGTGAGCCTCCTGAGCACCCTTGGTGGAGGTGTGATACTGACGGGCTTGGTGGTAGTCGCTGCCATATTGCTGTATGATTGTTTCTTTGGCTGTGCCTATCGCCAACGAACTGAGATTGACAGAGTCGGTACGCATATACGTTATATGACCTGCCTCGTATAAGGCTTGCGCCAAACGCATAGTGCGACTGACGGTAAATTTCAGTTTGCGCGCTGCTTCTTGTTGGAGTGTGGAAGTGGTAAAGGGTGGAGCGGGAGTGCGTTTGGAAGGCTTATGACTGATAAGGCTGATGGAGAAGTTAGCCTGTGCGCATTGTTGCAGATACTCCTCGGCTTGCTCGCGAGTGGAAAAACGGTGGTTGAGTTCGGTATGTAAAGTAACCTTTTTTCCGTTGGTGTCTTTACCTATAAAGTCGGCAGTGAGGCGATATTGAGCCGTGCTCTCAAACGCTTCAATCTCTCTTTCGCGTTCCACTATCAGCCTTACAGCCACTGACTGTACTCTGCCTGCACTCAATCCGGTGGTTACCTTACGCCATAAGACGGGGCTGAGTTCATAGCCCACTATGCGATCCACCACGCGCCTCGCCTGTTGAGCATTAACCAGATTATAGTCAATCTTACGCGGATGGGCTATGGCTTCTTGTATGGCAGTCTTCGTAATCTCGTGAAAAACAATACGATTAGTGTCGTCTTTCGGTAAGTCAAGTACTTGCTGCAAGTGCCACGCGATGGCTTCTCCTTCGCGGTCTTCATCGCTCGCAAGCCATACTTTTTCCGACTTCTTTATTTGTTGTTTAAGTTCGCCTACAAGACGATGTTTTTGCGGATCTATCACATAGTGAGGAGCATATCCGTTCTTGAAATCTATCCCTATGCTGTTTTTGCCAATCTTATCTATATCTCTGATATGCCCTTGCGACGAAAGAACGTGATAGTCCTTTCCCAAGAATTTCTCGATGGTCTTTGCCTTGGCAGGCGACTCAACGATAACAAGATTTTTACTCATACTGTTTTTGTTTCTTTATTGTGCCAAAAAGCGCGCAAAAATATGCCTTCTTTTTAATATGTGCAACTTACTGAACTTTTTACCTACTTTTAGGTATTGCAGTCTGCTCGCTATCGCCCTACCTTTGCGCACTTTTGAGAGGATAAGATTATGCTTGAAAAAAAGAAATTGGAGATTGCTATTGTAGGTCAGCATATCGCCGACCAAGAGGAGATAAGACAATTGATAAGCAGTGAGGTGGACGACCTTATTTTTGACCTTCACCCCACTCACGAAGATATGGACTGCGAGCATCACGACGTTGTATTGCAGATGGTGGATGCCACCGACCTCGAAAACAGCCTTATGCAGATTCCGTCGCTGATTGACCACGCTCACCACATGGTTATAGCCATTTATAACTACAGGCATCTATTAGAAACGGAGCATCAACTTAATGTAGGTCGAATGCAAGAATTGATAGGTGTGCCGGTGGTGGTGCTTGCCGATATGTCAGATAAGGGCTACGCATCTCTATTCGAATTGCTGCGACAAGTGGCTCGCCAAAGCAAAACCAAGGCTCACCCTATCGTTCGCGCATGGGAGCAGAAAGATGAGGATGCATATAGAGCCTACGTTCAGGGTGTGCTGATGGAAACGCTCGAACACCCCGAGATAGACACTGCCACGTGGAAAGAAAAACTTGACAGACTGCTGACGCGTCCTCTGACAGGTTTCCCTATTTTAGCCGCTATATTATGTGTGGTCTTTTGGACCACCTTTGCCATTGGTAATCCTATACAAGATTGGTTGCAAACGGGTATAGACAGTCTTCACGATAGGCTGGAAGCGGTTATGCCGGCAGGTTGGTTGGAGAGCCTCTTGGCTGACGGAATAGTGCAAGGTGTAGGTTCGCTCTTGACGGCACTGCCTAATATCATCGTTTTGTTTTTCTTCCTTTCGGTTATGGAAGACTCCGGCTATATGGCTCGTGTGGCGTATCTTATGGACGGTATTATGCATAAGGTTGGGTTGCACGGCAGAAGTTTCATACCGATGCTGATGGGTTTTGACTGCAACGTGCCTGCTATTATGGCAGCCAAGGACATACAAGTGCCGCAAGAAAGACTGCTCACTATGCTTATGGTGCCATTTATGAGTTGCTCGGCAAGACTGCCTGTATACATATTGCTGATAAGTATATTCTTTCCCAAGTACCCTGCTTTGGCTCTCGGCTCGTTGTACCTTATAGGGATTGTGATGAGTTTTCTCTTTGCTCTTACCATGAAACACACCAAATGGTTTAAGGCAGAGGAGCAAGTGCTGATTAACGAACTGCCGGATATTCACCTGCCTAAACCAACCAGCATAGGCAGACATATATGGTATCGTGTCAGCGACTTCTTGAAGAAAATATCGACGGTCGTCTTGGT
>CAMVHW010000175.1 GCA_947167395.1 uncultured Bacteroidales bacterium | reverse complement strand
AGCAACCTGTTCTTGCAGACTGTTATTGACACTCGCAAACTGCCTATGGACGACCGCAAAGTGAGCAGCCTCTTCCAAGGACCGATTGGCGATGGTGGCACATTCACCGGCGTGGCTGACCTCGTAAATAAATACGGTCTTGTACCTGCCGAGGTGATGCACGAAACGTATTCAGCCAACAACACGGCTCGTATGCACTATGTGCTTGTACAGAAACTGCGCGAGTACGGACTGGAGTTGCGCGAAATGAAAGGTTCAGACGCACAACGCATTGCACGCAAGAACGAACAACTGAAAACCATCTATCGACTGCTCTGCCTCACTCTCGGTACTCCTCCGCAACAGTTCACTTGGTCACAACGCAACAACAAAGACTCCGTTGTTTCCACCGAGACCTACACTCCGCTGCAATTTGCCGAGAAATATACTCCCAAGAGTACAACCAACGACTACATAATGCTGATGAACGACCCGAGCCGCGACTACTATAAAGTGTATGAAGTGGATATGGATCGCCATACCTACGAAGGTCATAACTGGCTCTATCTCAACGTTCCTATCGAGGATATGCAGGAAGTGGCTATCGCTTCGCTCAAAGACAGCAGCGCAATGTATATAGGTTGCGACGTAGGCAAAGAGTTGGACAGCGAACGCGGCTATCTCAGTATGCAAAACTACGACTATGGCTCGCTGTTAGGAGTTGACTTCCCGATGAATAAGAAGCAACGAGTAATGACCTATGCCTCGGGCAGCAGCCACGCTATGGCTCTTGTGGCAGTGGACATCAAAGACGACAAACCCGTCAAATGGATGGTGGAGAACTCTTGGGGCGAGAAGAACGGATACAAAGGACACTTGATTATGACCAACGAGTGGTTTCACAACTATATGTTCCGTCTCGTGGCAGAAACCAAGTATGTGCCCGAACGTCTGCAAAGTATGATGAACCAAAAGCCCGTTAAACTGCCTATGTGGGACCCGATGTTCCAAATGGAAGACTAATCACTGCAGAAATAAATGAATAAATAAAAACACACCTTCATAGAGAGAAGGTGTGTTTTTATTTACCAAGAAGCCAATCTACGGCTGTTCAGGAAAGATAAGTTGTGATTGAGAAGATGAGATGGTAAGGGAACAAGGAGATGTAAATGGCAGGGGGTGATTGATGTGGTCATGTCCTGCGGGAAAGCCAAAGAGAATGGGGAATGAATAGTCGGCAGCGATGCCGGCTATTGTTTCATACACAGAGCAGCCCATAGCAGGGTCGTCCTCACAGTCAGTCATTTGTCCGACTATCAGTCCGCTGATTTTGTTGAACACACCGCTCATCTTGAGATTGAGCAGCATACGCTCTATATGGTAGTGTCGCTCGGCTATATCCTCTATAAAGAGAATGGATGGGGTGTTATGAAGTGAGTTATTTTCAATTACGTGATTAAGCGAATAGGGTGTGTCTTGCAGTCCATAGATAACGCTGAGATTACCTCCTATGAGAACTCCTGAGGTCTGCCCCACTCTATTAAGTTCGTGCGCAGGTAAAGTGTATGTCAGTTCTTTTCCTTCGATAGCGTTTTGCCATAAGGTGAGTTGTTGTTGGTCTTGTAGTGCTGCTGTCTGTGCTATTCCTTTACACATCATTGCGTGCATAGAGGAATGATTATGCAAGGCACACCATTGATGTAAAACTGTAACGTCAGAAAAGCCTACTATTAGAGGTAAGGCGCATTTGGGACAAAAGAAAAAGTCAGGCTTTATAGTCAATAGTGCATTATCCAACATACCAATCAATTGTTGCAAGCCATATCCTCCTCTTGCGCAGAGAATGATATCTATGTCGGGATTAGTGAGCGCGGTTACGAGGTCATACAGTCTTTGTTCCTTTGTCCCTGCAAATCGTCCGTGTCGGTTTCTTGCATACGTTCCTTCGGTTACTATGTAGCCGAATGAACGTAAGGTATCGGAGGCTTGGTCAATCCATTGCGTATCGATAGCCCCGGAGGGAGAAATTATATGTATGCGTTTGGGCATTGCGTAGAGGGTTATTTATGCGTAGGGTCGCAAGTGAGGTGTATGCCGAGTCGTCTGAATGTCTTATAATCGACTTCGCTAACCATAACGGTGCAGTGTGCTTCGCAGCCATCGAGTTGGGGCAGGCAGCCGAGAGCGCAACGGCAGTTAGCGTTATTGAGCGAGAGGACGGATAGTGCGATAAGCACTTCGTCTGTATGCAGACGGGGGTTATGACCACGCAGATATGTGAGTTTGGTGTTTTGTATAGGTGTGATGAGTTGTTGGTCAATGAGTTTGAGCGAGTGGTCTATACCGGCAAGGTGTTTAGTGGCGTTAAGCAGCAGTGCGGACAAGGCACCGAGCAAGTCGCCCGACTCGGCTGTAATGATTGTTCCGTCGTTAAGTTGAATGGCGGCTGAAGTCTTGCCCGATTGTTCTTTTCTGTCTCGAGCGGCTTTGACTACGGGCCGGTTGTCTATACTGATACCTGCTTGTCCGAACAGTTGTTTAATTTTGTTCACCTCGCTTTCCGAGCCTCTTCCGTCAGCAAGTTGGTTGAGGGCGGTGAAGTAGCGTCGTATGATTTCCTGTTTGGCGGCATCGCAGCATACTTGGTCGTCGGAGATACAATATCCCGCCATATTAACTCCCATATCGGTAGGCGACTTATACGGGCTTTCGCCGTATATGCCTTCAAAGAGTTTTTTGAGT
>CAMVHW010000174.1 GCA_947167395.1 uncultured Bacteroidales bacterium | reverse complement strand
AAAACAATGGCGAACTGACACTGCTATGGCATAACACAAGCATTAACACTAAAACATACCATAAAAGTTTGTATCCTAAACTGTTACAACTGATTTGAGCCTTCGTATTCTCATATTGTCAGACGCATACGGCAAGCCCGCCTTTGCTCCACGACTACGTTACTTATGCGATTACCTTACCCGCAAAGGACATTTGGTGGAAGTCTTTACCGAGCAATGGGACGAAATCCCCTTTGAGCATAACTATACCATCAACGAAATCAGGTTGATGAAAGGCGGCTCGTGGATAATCAAGAGCATTGCTAATCTATTATGGGATTGGAAAAGCAAGACTTTCTATAATCAGGTTAAACAACAGACAAAGGGACAAACCTACGACCTTGTTTTCTGCACCACCTTTTCCACTTTTCCTCTTAAAACTGCTTCACGTATTGCCGAAGAAAGGAATATCCCTTTTATAGCCGATATTCGCGACCTTGACGAACAAATACAGGGTGCACAATACCAACAGCATAGACAATGGTACTTACGACCGTTTAGAAACATATATAAACATATTAACATCAACAGACGCAACCAAGCCTTACAGAAAGCAACTGCCATCACCACTATCTCACCGTGGCATCAATCCTTTATACAACAACAGATACTGCATAATTCAACTCCCGTCCACCTGATATACAATGGTTTTGACCCTCAACAATTCTATTATGAGCCTGTCAGTTCATCACGCTTTCTGATAACCTATATAGGCAAGATATACGAGTTTCAGGACATCTCCATTCTTAAAAAGATAATACACAATCTTTCACTGCTCGATGCTGAACTCAACCTTCATCTGCCTAATCATAATTACATACCTATCAATCAAGTTGGCGACGAGATACGACGTTCGAGCATAATAGTCGTACTGACCAATAAGAAAGCAAAAGGAATGATGACCACCAAGTTTTTTGAGGCATTGGGCTGCGAAAAACCGGTGTTGTGTATTCCTGATGACGAAGGACTGTTGGCACAGACAATCAGAAACACCAATGCAGGTATTGCAACGGACAATACTGACGAGATAAGACAGTTTATCTTAGACAAATACACAGAGTGGAAACATAACGGATATACTCACCAAAAAGTAATCAACAAGGACCAATTCAACCGCGAAATAGAAGCAAAACAAATTGAAGACCTGTTCCGTAATCATACCGCTTTATAATGTCGAACAATACATTGAAGAATGTCTGTATTCATTGCTCCGACAAACCTATTCTACACTGCAAATCATCATCATAGACGATGGTAGCACTGATAATAGCCTTACCATTGCTCAACAAATATCTGCCACAGACAATCGCATTGAAATCCACCGACAACAACATCAAGGACTATCGGCTGCACGAAACCACGGATTGAAATATGCCAAAGGCGACTATGTGTGTTTCCTTGACTCTGACGACTATCTTGACAACGACTTTATAGCAACACATATAAGCAATATCAGCAATAACGACATCGTTCAGTCAGGTTTCAAGCGCGTAAGAAACAAGCAAGTGGTTCAAACCAAAAAAGCACGTCATCCATACCTATTTACTTCCGCCTGTGCCAGACTATACAAAGCAGATATAGTAAAAAACATCAAATTCCCCGAAGGAATTATCTACGAAGATGTGATTTTCTCATTGGCTCTTTGGGGACAAAAACCTAAAATCAAGACGCTTGATTACTGCGGATATAACTACCGTCTCAATCCTAACTCAATATCTTCACACCGCAATCACAAAGCCGAAAACTTATTATATCAACTACTGTGGGGTGCGAATGCTCCTTTTTGGTTGAAAACATACACATTCTGCCGATTAAAATTGCATTTTATGAAACAATAATAAATTCTATATAATATGTACAATTTCAGTTTTACTACTGTGGGTGGTGCAACCCGCGTTCGCCTTCATTCAGGCGAAGATATTCGTCATCTTGGCGAGTTGGATCAAAAAATGTGGACAGTTCTGTCTTGTCCTACAACCGAGTTGGAAATAGCAAGTGAAAGCCTTCAGTTGATGGACACTGACGGTGATGGTCAGTTGCACGTCAAAGAAGTGATTAAGGCTTCTGAATGGTTGTGCAATACGCTCAAAGACCCGCAAGTGCTCTTCGCAGGTAAAGCAGAGTTGGCTATCAGCGATATTAAAGACGATAGTATTGCCAATGTGGCAAAAGAATTAGCCACCGACACCATCACATTGGCTGATGTGGATAAAGCCATTGCTGCCATAACGATTGACGAGCAAGTTGCTCCCGCTGCCCCCTACCCTGCTAATGTAATTGCAGCATACAAGGCTCATAAAGACGAATATGCCACTTATTATGAGCAAGAGAAATTGCAAGCAATGGGATTGGCTGTTATTGCCGAAGACGCTGCCAAGCCCGGTATGAAAGAAGCCGATTTCTTGAAGATGGGTGAGGCTATTTCCACTTGGGAAGCAACCGTGGCTGCTGCCAACGAGGCTAACACTACGGCACTGAACGAAGCCAAAAGCAAATACACTCCTTTGCGTAACCTACTCTTACTCTGTCGCGACTTCATCAAACTGCTGCGTAACTATATCACTTTAGAGGACTTCTACTCACGCGACCAGAATAATAAAGCCATCTTCCAGGCAGGCACGCTATACATAGACCAAAGGGCTTGTCATCTCTGTAACCAAAGGAATTGAATTTGATACAGGTTTGAC
>CAMVHW010000173.1 GCA_947167395.1 uncultured Bacteroidales bacterium | reverse complement strand
CGAAGAGGCAGCCAAGTTGACTATGCTGTACCTGCTTCTGAGGAATAACTCGTTCTTTGATGAGCACTTTGACGGTATTGTCTATGCCGTATGCATAGGTATGGGGTTTGCCGCCACCGAGAATATCGTTTATCTGTTAGGGAATATCAATTTCTGGAAGTCAGTGGCAGTCAGTCGTGCCATATTTGCCGTACCTGCACACTTTATGTTCGCTGTGGCTATGGGCTATTTCTACTCCAAACTATACTTTGACAAAGCCTCACTGAAAACAGCATTGTCTGTCTTCGTTGCTCCCGTCATACTTCACGGCATATACGACGGCATACTGTTCACCACTAACATCGGTAGTATGTCGGCATATATGTTCATCTTGCTTTCCTTATTCTATGTGTTCTGTTTCTGGATGTACAAGTTAAGCAAGAAACGCATAGAAAAGCACTTGCAACGCGACTGGGCTGAACCGATTAAGTTTGAGAATAACGAAGAAAACAACCTATAATACTATAATAAACAACTTCAACACAATACAAATATGACTCTCACATTTCAAATCAACTACCGTACCGTTTACGGTCAATCGTTATGTGTAATAGAAACCGGCAGCAAACAATTCGGCTGGACCGAAGAACATCCGTTGGTTCTTAACTGCGAAGGTTCGGATTTTTGGACTGCCTCATTAGTAGTCAATCAACCCAAGGGTGAGATAGCCTACCACTATGCTATTCGCCTGCAAGAAGGAGGTTATCTATATGAGAATGGCAACAGCCGCACACTATCGTGGAAGACGACCGACAAAGATGTTGTAGTACGTGATTTCTGGCGTGGTCGCGATGAAGAGAGTTCGTTCCGCTCACGCGCATTCAGTTTCCGCCGTCAATCAAGACAGGCAGAAATGAAATACACAGCCCCCAAGAAAGGCGAAAGCGTTATTCTGTTCAGCATTGACCTGCCTCAACTGCTGCCTACGCAGGGTGTGGCTGTGTTGGGCAATACCAAGGAATTGGGTGAATGGGACAAAACCAAGAAAGTGGTTATGACCGATGCCTGCTTCCCTATATGGCAGGCCGCCATACATATCAAAGGCACTCAACCTGTTGAATATAAATACTGTATCTATGACCTTCAAACAGGCGAGATAGCCGACCTCGAATGGGGTGAGAACCGTCAGGTATGGGGAATAAAAGAGGGTATGATCATTCGCCAAAACGACAATGTGTTCCGTCGCACTCAGCCTCGTCTGAAAGGTGCCGGTGTTGCCGTACCCGTCTTCTCACTTCGTACCGACGAAGGCTTCGGTATAGGCGAGTTTCCCGACCTCAAGCCCTTTGCCGACTGGGCTGCTATGACAGGACAAAAGATGATACAGACCCTGCCTATCAACGACACAACCATCACTCACACTTTCCTTGACTCATACCCATATAAGGCAGTAAGCGTGTTCGCTCTTCACCCCATCTACCTGCATATACCCGCTATGGGCAAACTGACAGCGGCTGCACAAAAGAAATATGACCAACTGAAAAAAGAACTGAACGCACTGCCTATTGCCGACTACCCACGCGTGTATGAAGCCAAGATGACATTCTTTATGCAACTCTATAAGAAAGAATATGCCAAACTGGCAAAGACAGAGGAGTTTATATCTTTCTTCAATAAGAACGAGGACTGGCTCGTGCCATACGCGGAGTTCATAGCCAAACGCGATAAGCAAGACAAAGAGTTGTACTATTTCTTGCAGTTCCATGCCGACAAGCAACTGAGTGAAGCAGTCCGCTATGCTCACTCGGTAGGCGTGGCTATCAAAGGTGATATACCCATAGGTATCTCGCCGGACTCGGTGGATGCAGCCACCAATCCCGAACTTTTCCACTTGGACGCTTCAGCCGGTGCTCCGCCTGACGACTTCTCTATCAGCGGTCAGAACTGGGGCTTCCCCACATACAACTGGGAGGAAATGTCAAAAGACGGTTACCACTGGTGGCAACGCCGTTTCCAAAAGATGCAAGACTATTTCGACGCTTACCGCATTGATCATATCCTCGGCTTCTTCCGTATATGGCAAATGCGTCGCACCGACGTATGGGGACTATGCGGACACTTCTCCCCTGCCCTGCCCTACTCGCTGCAAGACCTGTGGAATATGGGTATCAAATTAGACGAAGACCGTATGACACTGCCATATATACGCTCCACATTCCTCGGCGATGTCTTTGGTTATGACACCGAATATGCCAAGCAGCACTTTCTCAATACTAACGACGGTTATGTATTCTGGTTCAAAGACGAATACAATACACAGGTTAAGGTGCAAGACTATTTTGACAAGCAACTGGCTATGCCACAGGCTGAACGCCAAGACCAATTAGCAGAAGATACGCTGAATAACCTCTTGAATGGTCTGCTGTATCTCCATTGCGAAGTATTGTTTGTACGCGACCAAGCCAATCCCGATATGCTTCACCCGCGTATATCAATCTATCAGTCACACTCATACAACGAACTATACGATGACCAGAAACAAGTGCTTATAGACCTCTATAATGACTATTTCTACCGTCGTCATAATCAGTTCTGGCGTGACTCGGCAATGCGCAAACTGCCTTCTCTCATTCGTTCAACCGAGATGTTGTGCTGCGGTGAGGACTTGGGTATGGTTCCGGACTGCGTACCGAGTGTTATGCATGAGTTACAGATTCTCAGTTTAGAGATACAACGTATGCCCAAAGAC
>CAMVHW010000172.1 GCA_947167395.1 uncultured Bacteroidales bacterium | reverse complement strand
TAATCATTACTCCCGGCGCACCCCATATAAGTGCGGCTAAATAATACAATAAACGTTTGTTCATAACTGTCTTGAATTGATTATGAACACAAAAGAATGATAAAAAAAAGAGAAATTTCTTAAGAAATGCTTAAGAGATACTTAAATCACTATAAATAGGGATACGAAACTCGTTAATAGTACCATTGAGTTCCAAGGAAAGTAGGAAATGTTGAAGTGTAAGTTTGGTGTAAATGTTCAAAATGCCGGGTCGTGCATTTTGCAGAAATGCCACCAATACTGCATCGAACAACCCTTCCAATACCTCCGAAGAGATACTCAACTCATTGACAAAGGGTGTCAAATGAATTTTTGGGACAATACTATTAGATTCAAATTCCACGGTATGACGCTGAACCCACCGCACAACAAATGATTGCAAATCGAAAGTATAAACAATGTTTTTTTCTTCCGTCCGAAAGACTAATCCCAAGCCACGTAATGTTTCTATGGGGCGTTGTCTGTTCCAACCTGTTTTACGTCTGATAGCATTTAGGTGTACATCAATAGTGCCTTGGTCATATTGAAATTTATTACCCCAAACATAATCTATTAACTCTGATTTGGAGCATATCTTATTAGGGTGCGTTGCCAAGTATTCCAGTAAAGCATATTCCAAACGGGTGAGTTGCACTTCTCTATCATCAATGCGAACAATCCTCCGCTCGTGGTCTAAAGCAATATGTTCGGTTATGGTAACTAACATCTTCGGGAGTTGCAAGAAAACTTGCTCTTCTGCAATATAGGTATTATTTCAGCGGGTGTGGTTACTAAATAATCGGGGTGAGAGGCTTCCAACACCTCTTTCTTGACAAAGCCCCACGAGCAGGCAATAAAAGGAAGACCGGCATTGCGTGCCGTCTGCATATCGACAAGACTGTCACCGATGTAGAATACTTGACTGCTATTGCGTGCATCAAGCGAGGAGAGTATATCGTACACAATCTGCGGATTAGGTTTGCGTTCTATGCCTTCTCGCTCGCCTAAAATGACATCAAATACATCGGGGAAGAAATGCCTGACAATATGTTCTGTCGCCTCTTGATATTTATTGCTTGCCACAGCCAATAGCCAACCTTCGTTTTTTAGATAGCGGAGTAGGGTAGTTATACCTTCGTAAGGAGTGGTCTTATCGCATAAGTGTTGATTATAGTAGGGAATAAAGTGCTGTCGCACTTTAAGAATCAGTTGCTGACGGAGAGCATCGTCGGTTATGTAGGAATGAGTGGAGGCAGATTGTTCTGAATATGAACGAATATCATCAGGCAATGCACGCTCAATCAGTTTATTGATACCGTTACCGACCAAACGTGGATATTCTCTTTCTTTATGAGTGGGCATTTGACAGGCTGACAGAGCATAGTTGCAGGCATTGCCCAAATCGGCTATGGTGTTACAAAGCGTACCGTCTAAATCGAAAATAACAATATGGGACATAGGTTTTCTTGTTGGATAGTAAGGACTCACCAATAATGGGTGTAAAATTACTCGCCACAAAGGTACGGCGAGTAATTGTGATAATCTCAAACATTGAACACGAAAATGTGTGAACCAAAGTAGGTTGTGTTATTCCATTCTGCCGTGGCATTGTTTGTATTTCTTGCCGCTTCCGCAAGGGCAGGGATCATTGGGACGTGGCTTCTTGTCAGCAATGATAGGCATAGTCTTTTGCACCTCTCGTGTGTCGCGACCTGCCGCTTGCGCCATACCGGAAGCCTGTGCAGCACGCTGAACGGTATCTTTCTGCGTGCGATAGCGTGACATATCAGTGCGTTGCGGAGCTTGTGCCTGACGCATCTGTTGAGGTTGCTGTTGAGGAATGAAACCACGAAGCAATATGCTGATAGTACGGCGATTGAAGGAATCCAACATTCGGCTGAATATATTAAACGACTCCAGTTTATATATCAACAGCGGGTCTTTCTGTTCGTAGGAAGCGTTCTGAACCGATTGTTTGAGGTCGTCCAACTGGCGAAGATGTTCTTTCCATTCATCGTCAATGACATAAAGTACCATACGTTTCTCAAACTCCTTGACCACTTCCTTACATTCGGTTTCGGCAGCACGTTTCAGATTGACGGATATATTATAAACACGCTGACCATCGGAAATAGGTATGAGTATGTTTTCATACATTGCACCTTTGTCTTTATAGACTTGCTGTATGACGGGATTGGCGGTGGTCATAAGTTGATCCATACGTCGTTTGAAGGAGTGTAAAGCCGCTTGTGCCAATTCTTCGGACAGATTATTGGTTTTGCCTTGACGGAAAGCCTGTTCATCGAATGGTGTTTCGATAGCGAATGTTTGGAGGATGGCGTAGGTTAGTCCTTCATAGTCCAAACTGTCGCGATATTCGTTCACTATGGACTCTGCGGCATCGTATATCATATTGGTAATATCCACGCCTATGCGTTCACCCATCAGGGCGTGATGACGCTTTGCGTAGATTACGGTACGCTGTTTGTTCATCACATCGTCGTACTCAATCAAGCGTTTACGAATTCCGAAGTTATTCTCTTCCACTTTCTTTTGTGCACGTTCGATAGACTGGCTAATCATCTTATGTTCAAGCATCTCGCCTTCTTGCCAACCTATGCGGTCCAACGTATGTGCTATACGGTCGCTCCCTTGCAGTCGCATCAAGTCGTCTTCCAATGATACGAAGAAGACGCTGCTACCCGGGTCGCCTTGACGACCGCTTCGACCGCGTAACTGTCTGTCCACGCGACGGCTATCGTGACGCTCCGTACCTATGATAGCCAGTCCCCC
>CAMVHW010000171.1 GCA_947167395.1 uncultured Bacteroidales bacterium | reverse complement strand
CCACCATTGAACCTCTTGACAATGGTAAGATAATTTGCTCATCACCTGATGCCGGTTTGGAAGAAGTGTATGACAGTCAAGAGGTATTACCCACTGACGGTTTTTTCGTGCTTGCCAAAGGTGTGTATAATCGCATAGTAAGGGATTATACTCATAGTCCGTTGTCTTTTCGTATAACGAGCCATGTCGATTCGCCGGCAGGAAGCGGTCTGGGCACTTCTTCCACCCTTGTGGTCAGTATATTAGGTGCATTTGCAGAGTGGCTCAAACTGCCTTTGGGTGAGTATGACATAGCACGATTGGCATACGAGATAGAAAGAAAAGACCTTATGCTGTCTGGGGGTAAGCAAGACCAATATGCAGCCACGTTCGGCGGGTTCAACTTTATGGAGTTTCTTACTGATGACAAGGTGATAGTCAATCCGTTGCGTATTCGCCAGCGTTTTCAGGACGAGTTGGCACATAATCTGCTTTTGTACTATACCGAAACGAGCCATGTGTCAGCCAAGATTATTGAAGGTCAGATACGTAACGTGAGTGGTGGCAAACAGTCGTCAATAGAGGCTATGCACCAACTCAAGCAACAAGCCATCAAGATGAAGGAATGTCTGCTGAAAGGTGATATAGACGGCATCGGTGAGTTGCTCAATAAAGGTTGGGAAGAGAAGAAAAAGATGACTTCGGGCATAACCAATGAACTACTGGACAGCATATACACCACAGCCATCAATGCCGGTGCCACAGGAGGCAAAGTGTCAGGAGCAGGTGGAGGAGGATTTATGTTCTTCTATTGTCCACACACCAATCGCTATGCAGTGGAAAAAGCACTCACCAACCGTTTCTCAGGTCAAGTAAAAAGATATGAATTTACATCAGAAGGATTAAAGACATGGACAATGTGATTCTTCAATCAATAAAAGACAGTATCTCCGTCAAAGAGCAGATACTTGGTAATAATGACCTTATGTTGCTTATTCAGAAGGCGGCTGACACGATGATAGAAGCTCTGAGGACAGGTCATAAGGTGTTATGGTGCGGTAACGGCGGTTCAGCCGCAGACGCTCAACACCTTGCAGCCGAACTGTCAGGACGATTCTACTACGACCGTCCACCGCTTAATAGCGAAGCACTACATTGCAACACCTCATACCTAACCGCCGTTGCCAACGACTACGGTTACGACCTTATCTATTCGCGTATGATTGACGGTGCGTGCAAGAATGGAGATATATTGGTTGGAATATCCACTTCCGGTAATTCGCGCAATATAGTTAACGCTTTCGATAAGGCTCATATATTGGGAGTTACAACCATTGCTTTAACCGGCAAATCAGGTGGACAAATGGCAGAGCAAGCCGATATTCTCATCAATGTCCCCTCGAAAGACACACCGCGAATCCAAGAGGCACATATAATGATAGGGCATATAATATGTCAAATAGTGGAAGCCTCTATTTTTCCTAAAAGCAAATGATAACCGAGGCGGTTATATTAGCAGGTGGTTTTGGTACACGATTAGCACACCTCTTGGGAGATGTGCCTAAACCGATGGCACCTGTTTATGGCAAACCGTTTCTTACTTATGTGCTTGATAAACTGCAAGCAGCGGGTATAGGTAGGGTGGTGCTTGCCACGGGATATAAACACAGGGTCATCTATGACTACTTCGGGTCACAATATAAGGATATAGACCTTGTTTATTCAGAGGAAACAGAGCCATTGTTGACCGGTGGTGCCATACTCCAAGCGACCAAGCACATACAGTCAGATGACTTCTTCGTCCTCAACGGTGATACTTTGTTTGATATTGATTTCCTTTCTTTTAGCCAATCTCATTACTCTAAACGCTCTGTATTGTCAATAGCATTACGGCGTGTAGATAATACCGATAGGTACGGAGCGGTGGAGATAAACTCCGATGGGCAAATAACATTATTCAAAGAAAAGGCCGCGTCCTGTGGCTGCGGACTTATCAATGGCGGCATTTATGCAATCAATAAGGATTGGCTATTGTCGCTCAAAATGCCTAAGAAGTTCTCGTTTGAGCAAGAGTTGTTGCAACCACTGACTAACACAGACAATCGGTCTGTTGCCATATATGGACAGGCTTTTGATAACTATTTCATTGATATTGGTATTCCTGAAGATTACCATAAGGCTCAAGGTGAGTTTCCGCAACTTTTTCCGCAAGACCAATACTTGTTTTTGGACCGCGACGGAGTTATCAATCGAAAGATTGATAATGGTTATGTAACTCAATGGAAGGACTTTATTTGGTTGCCGAATACGATTATTTCTTTGCAAAAAATATCTATTCGCTACAAAAAGGTGTTCATTGCAACAAATCAACAGGGTGTGGGAAAAGGTGTATTTACACAAGAGAGGTTGGACGAAATACACCGAAAGATGTGTGAGGAGATTAGCAAGAACGGCGGACGTATAGATCGCGTTTATGTATGCACGGCATTGGAAAAGGAGAACAATCCGAACCGCAAGCCCGGCATTGGAATGGCTCTGCAAGCGCAACAAGACTTTCCGGAAATTGATTTTACTCGCTCTGTGATGGTAGGGGACGCACTGACGGATATGCAATTCGGTTATAAAGCCGGTATGCGATGCGTATATATTACCAATGGCCTACCTGTAGCAGAACAAATAAAAGATTATACGGATATATGTCTTAATGACCTCGCTCAATTTTCAAAATACTTTTCATTTTGAATAATGGCTAATAATAGCAACCTCAGTCAAGCCATGGCGGCGAAGAACAAAACAAAAGGAATGATGACAAATTTTTGGATAATTTACGGTCAATTCGTGACAATTTATGTTATATTTATATGCTGAAAAAATCCTCAAATGGCATAATGAAAAATCCTCAAATGGCATAATGAAAAATCCTCAAATGGCATAATGAAAAATCCT
>CAMVHW010000170.1 GCA_947167395.1 uncultured Bacteroidales bacterium | reverse complement strand
AGTTCGTCGGCAGCGGGTTGCATCAGTTGGGAATGGAAAGCACCGCCCACCGACAGTTTCAATGCTCTTTTGGCACCTGCCTCTTTAAGTGCCTTACAAGCAGCATCCACTCCTTCTATAGAACCGGATATGACCACCTGTCCGGGACAATTATAATTGGCTGCAATCACTATGTGTTCTGTTATGCGTTGGCATATATCCGACACCACCTCGTCCGGTAAGCCCAAGATGGCAGCCATTGTAGAAGGTTGTTGCTCGCAGGCTTTCTGCATCGCTTCGGCTCGCTTGCTCACTAATATAAGTGCGTCTTCATATCTGAGTGCACCACAAGCCACCAAGGCTGAATACTCACCCAAACTATGTCCTGCCACCATATCAGGCTGTTGAATGGTCATCACCTGACCGGCTATGACTGAATGGATAAAGACGGCAGGCTGCGTGATACGAGTCTGACGAAGGTCATCGTCTGTACCGTTGAACATTATATACGAAATAGGGATATGCAGCAATTCGTCTGCACGCTGAAACATCTCTTTGGCAAGCGGATAGGCATCATAAAGGTCTTTGCCCATACCTGCATACTGTGCCCCCTGACCGGGGAAAACAAAGGCTCGCATATTATTATTCTGCTATTAGTTTCTTATAATGAATGCGTTTAGGCGTAACGGCTTCCTCGCCCAAACGCATACGTTTGTTCTGTTCATATTCGCTATATGTTCCTTCAAACCAAAAGACCTTACTATCACCTTCGTAGGCAAGTATATGAGTGCAAATACGGTCAAGGAACCAACGGTCGTGGCTGATAACCACAGCGCAGCCCGCAAAGTTCTCCAAGCCCTCCTCCAAGGCACGCAAGGTATTGACATCTATATCATTGGTAGGTTCGTCAAGAAGCAGCACATTGGCTTCGCTCTTCAAGGTCAGAGCAAGGTGAAGACGATTGCGCTCACCACCGCTCAATACCCCGCATTTCTTCTCTTGGTCAGAGCCGGTGAAATTGAAGCGACTCAGGTAGGCACGTGCATTCACTTCCCTGCCTCCAACACGTATGTACTCCGTTCCGTTGGAGATAGTTTCATACACGGTCTTATCAGGGTCAATATTGGAGTGAACCTGATCCACATAACCTATCTTAACCGTTTCGCCTACGGAGAACACTCCTTTGTCGGCTTTCTCCATACCCATAATCATACGGAACAGAGTGGTCTTACCGGCACCATTGGGACCTATTACACCCACTATACCGTTAGGCGGCAACATAAAGTTCATATCTTCAAACAGCACTTGGTCGCCAAACGCTTTGGCTACACCCTCGGCGTTGATAACCTTGTTGCCCAAACGCGGTCCGTTAGGTATGAAGATTTCCAATTTCTCCTCTCTCTCTTTCTGCTCCAGACGTGCCTTACCTTTGGCTTGACGAGCCTTGGGAGCCATTCGCACCCATTCCAACTCACGCTCCAAGGTCTTACGGCGTTTAGAGGCTTGTTTCTCCTCCATTGCCATACGTGTCGTCTTCTGCTCCAACCACGAAGAGTAATTGCCTTTCCACGGAATACCCTCACCACGGTCCAACTCTAATATCCACCCGGCCACATGGTCAAGGAAATAACGGTCGTGAGTGATACAAATGACCGTTCCCGCATACTGCTGCAAGTGCTGTTCAAGCCAATCGACAGACTCTGCATCGAGGTGGTTGGTAGGCTCGTCAAGCAAGAGTATATCAGGTTGTTGCAACAACAGCCGACATAGAGCCACACGGCGTTTCTCGCCACCGCTGAGGAACTTAATCTGCTTATCGTCATCCGGACAACGAAGAGCGTCCATAGCACGGTTCAGTTTCTGGTCTATGTTCCACGCATCGCAAGCGTCCAATTGGTCTTGCAGTTGCGCTTGCCGTGCCAAAAGTTTATCAAAGTCGGCATCGGGTTCGGCAAAAGCGGCATTTACCTCATCGTACTCACGAAGTGCGTCCATAATGGGTTGTACGCCTTCCTGAACACACTCGCGAACGGTCTTTTCAGGATTCAGTTGAGGATCTTGCTCCAAATAACCGACTGAATATCCGGGCGAGAAAACCACTTCGCCATCATAGTTCTTTTCCACACCGGCAATAATCTTCATCAGCGTGGATTTGCCGGCTCCGTTAAGACCTATAATGCCAATCTTGGCTCCGTAGAAAAAACTAAGGTAGATATTATTGAGTACTTTCTTTTGGGGTGAAAAAGACTTGCTCACCCCCACCATAGAAAAAATAATCTTCTTATCGTCTGACATAAAAACTTATATACTTAATACTTATATACTTAATAACTTCTTTCAACTATAAACTTTCAACTCTCAACTTCTCCGGCACTGTGATATTTCTGAATCCTGCTTCGTAGAGATGGCTGCGATAGGTTTCAGCCGCTTGTTGCTCTCCGTGAACAACAAAGGTGTGTTTAACCTTTGTTACGTCTATACTTTTTGAGAAATAGTCAATCATCTCTTTCCAGTCGCCGTGTCCGGAAAAGCCTTCTATACGTGTAACTTGTGCTTTTATCTTATGGTCATAGCCGAATATACTTACCCACTTGCGGTTAGGGTCTTGAATGCGTGCACCGAGCGAGGTGGGAGTACAATAACCGACTATAAGTATGGTACAACGCGGGTCGGATATATGATTAGCCACGTGGTGTTTGATGCGTCCTGCCTCCAACATACCCGATGCCGATATGATAATAGACGGTTCGTCCTTATGGTTCAACGCTTTCGACTCGTTAAGGTTTGTGATATACCTGAGTGTGTTAAAACCGAACGGATCGGGATCAAAACGCATTGTATCACGCACTTCCTCATTGAGCGATTCGGCATACATACGGAACACGTGAGTGGCATTGACCGACAAAGGCGAATCAACATAAACAGGTATATGGGGCAAGCGACCATCGTTATACAGTTGGTTAAGCACATAC
>CAMVHW010000169.1 GCA_947167395.1 uncultured Bacteroidales bacterium | reverse complement strand
GTCTGCAAGAACAGGTTGCTCTTTTCCAACTGGTCGTAGAAGAACAGGTAGGATTGAGAGAAGGTGAAGTCGCCTAAATCAGGGTTTTGTTTGCGCATCTCGGCACGGAGTATGTTAAGTCCGCAGAAGAGCCAGCAGCGACCTGACTGTTTTTGGTCGGTTATACCTTTTTGGGGTACACGATAGGTGAAGTGAGTGTCAAAATATCCGTTCAGTTGTTCTTGATTATAGACCAGATTGCGCATATCCGTCTTTCCGATGGCATTGCGCACGGCAATATCCTGCGACGTAGGTTGGTAACTCTGACGAAGTTTGTTCATCAATTCGGGCGTAATGGTTTGAGCCATAGCGGTTAGTGATAACGCAATAACGCTAAACAATGATAAACTACGAAGTGTCTTCATATCTTTTAAGTTATTTGGTTAAGCCTGTTTTTTTTGCTTGTTTTCTGTTTTTGGGAAAGTGAACCAGAACAATACAGCCACTACGAGAGCAAAGGCAGCAAATATGAGCCACGCTGTTTGCCAACCAGACCACATATCCGAGGCTGCGCTCTGAATGTTAAGTAGGTCGCCTGAAGAGATAATGTTCCAGTCTATTTTGCCTGCTTCGTTACGAACGATACCTATGGTTGCTTCGTTGCTTTTGTCTAACATAGGAACGGACTTATTGACAATGGCTTGTGCAGCCAGCGTACCGATGGTGGCTCCAAGACCGTTGGTCATCACCATAAACAAACCTTGTGCCGATGAGCGTTGAGAAGGATCGGTCTCTTGATCCACGTAGAGTGCACCGGATATGTTAAAAAAGTCGAAGGCAAAGCCATAGACTATGCAACTGAGTACAAAGAGCAGAACTCCCGGAAAGCCGGGGTTGCCCACTCCAAACAGACCGAAACGCAATACCCAAGCAATCATTGACATAAACATAACGTTCTTAATGCCAAAGCGTTTGAGGAAGAACGGAATAGCCAATATACATAGTGCTTCGCTTATCTGCGATATGGATATCAGTATGCCGGAGTGTTGCACACCGAAGGTGTCGGACCACTGGCTGAAGTACTCAAAACTGCCGAGGAAAGGATTGGCATAACCATTGGTAACTTGCAAGCACATACCCAATAGCATAGAGAAGATAAAGAAAAGAGCCATCTTCTTTTGTCCAAACAGAGCAAAGGCTTTCAGTCCGAGAACGTCTATTACGGTCTTCTTGTCGCTGGTCTTATCTATTTCACATTCAGGCAGTGAGAGCGAATAGACGGCAAGTACTATGCTCAGTCCGCCGCTGATAAGGAACTGACGATAAGAGTCCATTGCTCCTACCAAATCCACCACCCACATAGTAACGATAAAGCCAACCGTACCGAAAACGCGGATAGGAGGGAAGTCGCTTACCGTGTCCAATTTTGCTTTTATCAAGGCTGTGAAAGCAACAGAATTGGATAGTGCTATGGTAGGCATAAAGAAAGCCACGGAGAAGGTGTAAAGGGTAAAGAGAGTGGCAAACTGCACTTCTGTTCCTGCCGTCCAACCATATATGCCTGCCGAAATCATAAACGCTCCTGCCAATGCGTGGCATAGGGAGAGCAGTTTCTGTGCGGGAATCCAACGATCGGCAACTATACCCATAACGGCGGGCATAAAAAGGCTGACAATACCTTGAATAGAGTAGAACCAACCGATATTACCACCAAAGCCGATACTGCCCAAATAACGCCCCATAGAGGTCAGGTAGGCTCCCCATACGGCAAATTCAAGGAAGTTCATTACGATAAGACGCAGTTTCATGTTCTTCATAATCGTTATCTTTTTTGTTATTGTTGTTTCCTCGGCATATATGCCGATGGTTAAACTCTCAACTTTCAACTTTTATGCCATTGCTCCCGTAACGGGAATGACCTGTCCGCTTATGTATGACGACATATCGGAAGCGAGGAAAAGTGCTGCCTGTGCCACCTCTTCGCTTGTGCCGATACGTTTCATAGGTATGCGTGTAAGTTTTTGGTCTTGCGCTTCTTTGTTTAGAGCGGCTGTCATATCTGTCTGTATAAACCCGGGAGCAATGGCGTTGGCTCGTATGTTACGGCTGCCTAACTCTTTTGCCACCGATTGGGTGAGGGCTATTATACCGGCTTTGGAGGCTGCATAGTTACTTTGTCCTGCATTACCGTACATTCCCACTACGGACGACATAGAGATGATAGAGCCGCTGCGTCGGCGAACCATATAAGGAGTTACGGCGTGAATGAAATTGAAAGCCGATTTGAGGTTAACGTCTATGACCTTGTCCCAATCGTCTTCTGTCATTCGCAGTAGCAGTTTGTCTTGGGTGATACCGGCATTATTGACCAATATGTCGATACAGCCAAAGTCATTAACCACTTGTTCAACAGTCTTATGTGCTTGTTCGTATGAGGAGGCATCGCAAATATATGCCTTGGCAGTGCCTCCCGCCTGCTCGATTTGGTTGAGGGTAAGTTGAACCTTATCGTTCAGGCTTCTTACAATCATAGCCACTTGGCAGCCCTCTTTGGCAAAGAGCAGCGTAGTGGCGTTGCCTATACCTCGTGCAGCACCGGTAATGATGGCTACTTTATTAGTGAGCAGCATTATTGAGTCTTTGTTTGATAGCCACAGACGCTTCTTCATATCCGGGCTTGTCGAGGAGGGCAAACATATTCTTTTTGTATGCCTCCACGCCGGGTTGATTGAAGGGGTTAACGCCAAGCATATAGCCTGACACGCCGCAAGCGTATTCAAAGAAGTAGAGCAACTGACCCAAGACTTGTTCGTTAAGTTTGGGCAGTTCGATAATCAGATTAGGTACTCCTCCGTCTGTATGAGCGAGACGTGTGCCGAGTTCTGCCATCTTATTGACTTCGTCCACGCGTTTGCCGGCGAGGAAATTCAGTCCGTCAAGGTTGGCTTGGTCAGAAGGAACGATCACTTGTTTATTGGGTTCAAGTACGGTTAATACGGTTTCAAACAAGTGGCGTTCGCCTTCTTGTATGTACTGACCCATTG
>CAMVHW010000168.1 GCA_947167395.1 uncultured Bacteroidales bacterium | reverse complement strand
CTCGTGTTGCAGCCGCAGCCATCTTGCCTGTTAATAAGGGGTCTTCGCTGTAATACTCGAAGTTGCGACCGCATAGAGGGTTACGCACAATGTTCATTGCCGGTGCCAACCAAAAAGTAACGCCATATTCCTGCATCTCGGCAGAAACGGCTTTGCCCATTTGTTCCACCAAGGGCAGATTCCACGTCTGTGCCACCATAGCCTCAATAGGAAATGCTGTTACAAACTGATAGAGGACTGTACCTTTCTTCTCGTCGCCCAGAATCATCCATTTGAGCAACAAGGGCGGAAAGAACTCATATACGGAAATGGAAATGTCAAGCGATTTGATTTCTCCGTTGGGATATTGTACAGCCCTTTTCTCTATACGCAACCCTGCCGGACCGTCACATAATTCGACGTTGGGAACACCTTTGTTCAAGAAAGCGGTGGTGGTATGTCCTACTGCTCCGGGAGTATGGAAACCATGCTTCTCACCCATCATACCCGTGCCTACACATAAGGTTATCATATCCTCTGCACTAAGAGAATCCAAAAGGGATTTTGCTGATTGAGGAATGGCAATGGGAGGAAGTGAGTAGTTATGCTCTATGGTCTTAACGGCATCGGCACCAACCACCAGTTCGGGTAAGCCTTGTGGTATGTCAAAGTTGTTATTATGTTTGAGGATAGCAACTTTGTGTTTGGCTTGGCATAGGTTCTTATGACGACTTAATATCAGCGTTTCATTTATCGTCAGCACAGCCATCGGCTGCGTTTGCCTCGACGAAGAACCTGCCAATATGAGGTACTTACCTTTGCTGACTACCGTTTCAGCCTCTCCTTCCTTATATTCAGACAGAGTAGATACAGGGAACGAGATATTCAGCGTTTCTGACTCATCGGGCAGGAGTGTATGCGTTTTGGCAAAAGCAACCAAGCGTTGATACTCTCGGTCTTCTCCCGGACAGCGCACATACACTTGCACCACCTCTTTGCCACTGTATTGCTTGCCTGTATTGGTAACCAGAAAAGAGCACGTAACTATGTCTTTGCTTATGGTAGCACCTGCATAGGTTATCTTAAAAGTGGTATAACTCAATCCATAGCCAAAGGGATAGCGCGGTTGCACATCAAAACTGTCGAAATAACGGTAACCGACATATATACCTTCCTTATAGAGAGCCTGTTCGGAGTCTAAGGCGAACTCATCGGCAAATGGAATATCTCTATACTTTTCAGCCCATGACACAGCCAACCTTCCCGACGGACAGGTCTTACCCATAAGCATATCAGCCAACGCACGACCGCCTTCCATACCTAACTGACCCATATAGACAATAGCGTCTACACCCGGCATTGAATCCAAAGGGGAAAGGTCAATAGGGCTACAAGTATTGATAATCAACACCATTCTACGAAAATGGCTCGCACAGATACGTATATTATTCAATTCGGTGGTATCTATACGATAACTGCCTTCCTCGTCTTTCATATCGTGTCCCTCGCCTGCGTGTCGTGAGAGTACGTAGAGGCAAGTGTCGGTAGGAAGTTCATTCAATTCGTCTTGCGATATACTATCGCCCGAAGGGTATCTGTATTCCATACTCATCAGGTCGTTAAACACTCTCTCGGTAGGAAAAATCAGTTTTCTTCTTGCTGCTTTCAAGAAAGTTTGTTTGCCCGCTTTCCATTGTTGGTCATAGCGACTGATCCAGTCGTTGGTGAGGATATGAAAGCCTGCATCAGTTAAGCCTTGTTTTATAGTTATATGATGTCTGACATTAACCTCACCGCTTCCGCTGCCACCCATAACCGTATATTCGGCACCGGCTCCGTACAGGGCAACAGGACAAGGGGCAAGAGGCAGGACACCGTTGTTCTCAAGGAGCACGATGGCTTCAGTGGCTATTTCGTAGGAGAGTTGTTGGTGAAGTTGCGCACGAGAAGATACCTTATCGGAGGGTCTTGCCTTGGTTTGCATATAATATTTATGTAGTGAAGTTATTGTTCACGCAGAGAGAGTCCTGCGAGTATTGTGTCTAAACTGAGGTGGAAGAGGCTGTACATCTCTCCACCCATACTGAATCCGCAGCGGTCGCATACGCCGTGGGTAAAGCCCATACATTTGGGAGCACGACTGCCGTCGGAGAAAATGAAATTGGTTACCCAACAATAGCGGTCGGTGCAAACGGTCTTACCATCTTTCATTCTCATTGCCTTCAAACCGGAAACGGTATTGAGTATGGGGTAACCGCGTTTCTTATAGTCAATAAGCAGGTCAATGGTTTCATTACGTTTTTGCGGATCCAAAAAGAGGTCTTCTGTCTCAGCGAAAGGAGTGTGAAAATTAAGAGATATATTGTTAATGCACTCATTATTCCTTACATACTCCATTACATTGTCAAGGTCATTGACGTTGAGCCTGTTGATAACCATATTGACCGACACTTGTCGTCCGCAGTGGCGTATATTGTCTTCTAATCGACAGAAAGCTCCCTTGCCTCGTATTTGGTCGTGCATATCTCCATAGCCGTCCAACGACACCCATATTTGGTCGGCGTGGCTATCGGGAAACGGCAGTTGTGCGTTAGTGGTAATGGTTGCGCTCCAAAAGCCAATCTCGTGAGCAAGGTCTATGATGTCGTCTATCGTCTTCTCACCATCGCGCCAGAGATAGAGTTCACCTCCTTCAAAATCCACATATCTGCTGCCTTGTCGGTAGCAATAAAGCAAATGACGACGTATCTGTTCGTAAGTCTGTATTCTCGGTTCGTCTATGGCATATACGGAGCAATGTTTACAACGCAAGTTGCAGCGGTCAAGAAGAAAAATAACCGACTGCAAAGGCTTACGCCTGCCTAATAAGGAACGCATATACCACCAACCTAAATAAGGCAGATGTCTGAGAGCGGCATTCATCTATGAAAAGAAATAAAGGCAGAGTTTGACAATCATAATAATAAGACAATAGCCGGTGTTGATATTACGCATAGCATACCAACGGAGCAGGTAGTAGCGATTGTCTTCCTCTATGTTCTGCCAGTTGTCCATAGGACCTAACCACCAGTGAGGGTTGTCGGTGGGGACATCTTTCTTTTTGGCAAACATCACCATAGCCCACATTACCCAAAACGCTTGCGGCAACATCAGCAGCACCAAG
>CAMVHW010000167.1 GCA_947167395.1 uncultured Bacteroidales bacterium | reverse complement strand
AGCCGACACCGCTATGCGTGAAGCTATCAGCAAACCCGAAAAAGAAACAAAAAAGAAATAAACAATGTTTCGGGTAGCACTTCTGCAATACCCAATCATCTGGGCAGACAAACAAGCCAATCTCAAAGCAGCCGTACGCCGCATCCGTCGTCTCAAAGGAAAGGCGGATGTGGCGTTGCTGCCGGAGATGTTTTCCACTGGTTTCTGTACCGACCAACCCGAATTGGCTGAACCTATCGACGGCACCACACTCAATACCCTTCAAAGGGTGGCGGACGAAACAGGTGTGGCTATATGCAGTTCATTCATCTGTGAGGACTATGCAGCCACACACCTCAACGAGCAGGAACAGGAACAGCGCGTGCTCTATAACAGGGGATTCTTCCTTCGCCCCGACGATTCACCTCAATTCGCCGACAAAGCACATCTCTATGCTCACGGCGGAGAAGACAAGTTCTTCACTGCCGGCAACGAACGCACCGTCTTTGAATACAAAGGCGTGAAGATGCGTTTGCTCATCTGTTATGACCTGCGTTTTCCCGTTTGGGCACGCAACACCACCGGTTGGGACTATGACATACTTTTAGTGGCTGCCAACTGGCCCGAAGTGAGAATACAGTATTGGGACGCACTGATAGCGGCAAGAGGAACGGAAAACCAGTGCTATATATGTGCTGTCAATCCCGTAGGAGATGATGGGCTGGGCTTGCACTATAATGGTCATTCCATAGCCTACGACACACATCTCAAACCCTTGGCTCGTTTTGCCGACAACGCGCAAGGCACCAAGATTGCCGAGTTGGACATCGAACGACTTCACCATTTCCGCAATGCCCTGCCGCTGTGGCACGATACAGACAGATTCAAGTTCGTGTAACCGAGGGTGTTGTTAGTTATCTTTATATAGTTCTTTTTTTTACTTTTTCCAATGGAATCAATTTGGCAAATATGGCAACCCACCGAGCAACAGCAACGGTTGGCTGAGCAGTTGGCGAAGGAGTTGAATATCAGTGTGCCGTCTGCCAAGTTGTTGGTGTATAGAGGCTTGACCACGCCAACTGAGGCACGCCGATATATACGTCCTTCGCTTGACCAACAGCACGACCCCTTCCTTATGCGAGATATGGACAAGGCGGTGGAGAGATTGGAGCAAGCCGTCAATAACAAGGAACACATACTCGTCTATGGCGATTACGACGTGGACGGCACAACGGCGGTGGCTCTCGTATATCGGATACTTAAAGAATATGTAAAAGAGTTGGACTACTATATACCCGACAGATACACGGAGGGTTATGGTATATCTTTCAAAGGAATAGACTATGCCTTTGAAAAACACTGTACTCTAATCATTGCGCTTGACTGCGGTATTAAAGAAGGGGAAAAAGTGGAGTATGCCAAAAAGAAAGGCATAGACTTTATCATTTGCGACCACCACACACCGGGCGACACCATACCCGATGCCCGAGCAGTGCTTAATATACAACGCAAGGACTGTACATATCCCTATAAAGGTCTGTCCGGCTGCGGGGTAGGGTATAAACTTATGCAGGCTTATTTGCGGCATAATGGTTTGGATGAACAGCAACTCCTGCCCGTTCTGCCTCTCTTGGCTATGTCTATTGCTTCGGATATAATGCCTTTGACGGGTGAGAACCGAGTATTGGCTTACTATGGTTTGCGAGTGATGAACAACGCGCCATTGGTGGGCATAAGCAAACTCATAGAGGTGGCAAGTATCAAAGGACAGACGATCACAATACAGGACTTGCAGTTCAAGATAGGACCGCGTATCAATGCCAGCGGACGTATCTATTCAGGGGCGGAAGCCGTGGCACTGCTCATAACCGACAACGAAGACGAAGCACAGCAAAAAGCGCAGAACATCAACTCATATAACTCTGAGCGACGACAATTTCAAGACAAAGTGGCAAATGAGGCGTTGGAACTGCTGAAACAAGATCCGGACAACGACCTTAAACATACTACCGTCGTCTTCTCTCCGGAATGGAACAAAGGGGTTGTGGGTATTGCAGCCAGCCGACTGACGGAGACTTATTACCGACCTACTATCGTTCTTACCGCTTCCGATAATGGACTTATTTCCGGCTCGGCTCGCTCGGTGGGAGGATATAACATTTATAATGCTATTGACTCGTGTCGCGACCTCTTGGTGCATTTCGGCGGGCACGCTTTTGCAGCAGGGGTTACACTGCCCGAAGATAAACTGCCGGAGTTCAAAGAACGATTGGAAGCATACGTGAGCCGGACTATTCTGCCTGAACAGATGCAGCCTACCATTTATATCGAACAAGAAATTGCGCTGATGGACATCACCCCGCAGTTCTACCAAATCATTCGTCATTTAGAACCTTTCGGACCGGACAATCCCCGTCCTACATTCGTTACCCGCCAACTGATTAACAACCGCTATACGCGCCGCGTGGGAAAGGGCGAACATCTGCATATTGACCTGACCGACACGCGAGTGGCTATTGAAGGGATAGCGTTCAACAAAGGCGACTGGGCTCCCTACTTGCAAAACGGCAACGCAGTAGATGTATGTTATTCATTAGAGGAGAACACGTTCAACCACCGAACTACCCTCCAAATGCGTGTACAGGACCTGAAAGAATCGTCTTCACAGCCTCAACGCTAATCTACCCCCTACAATATGACCGCTACCCAACAGACAACAGCCGCACGCGAGTTTGCCAACAGATGGAAGGGCAAAGGATATGAGAAAGGCGATAGCCAGAGTTTTTGGCTCGAATTGCTGACGGAAATTTTCGGCATTGAACATCCGTCAGAGTTTTTGCACTTTGAGCAGCAGGTTCGGCTCGACCATACCTCTTTTATTGATGCGTATATCCCCCGCACGCACGTGATGATTGAGCAGAAAAGCATTGAGAAAGACCTCGGTGCGCCTATCAAACAGTCGGACGGCAGCCTGCTCAATCCGTTTCAACAAGCCAAACGGTATGCGGCGGAGTTGCCCTACTCGCAGCGTCCGAGGTGGATTGTAACCTGCAATTTCCGCGAGTTCTGGGTCTATGATATGGAACAGCCCAACGGCGAGCCGCAAAAGATACTGCTGAAAAATCTTGAAAAAGAATATTACCGCTTGCAGTTCCTTGTAGATGAGG
>CAMVHW010000166.1 GCA_947167395.1 uncultured Bacteroidales bacterium | reverse complement strand
TAAGACTTCTGCCGGAGCATTGCACCGTCTGCCGGTGTGTAAGGTGGATAATATGCAGAATGCGTTGCAGTTAATGCGCGATAGCGGCTTGAACGTAGTGGCAGCAACCGAACATTCCGACACTCTCTATACCGACATTGATATGACCTTGCCTCTTGCCATTATTATGGGTAATGAGGAGAAGGGAATCTATGAGGGTAATCTGAGGATAGCCAATGAACAGGTACGTATTCCTATGTCTTCGTCGGGTGTGGAGAGCCTTAATGTGTCGGTAGCAGCGGGTGTGTTGCTCTACGAGGTTGTTCGCCAAAGAGGAATCGAATGAGCGAAGGATTCCGTTTTCGTAAGTTTTATGTACGCCACGACAGGAGCAGTATGCCGGTAGGAACAGACGGTGTGTTGCTCGGTGCTTGGTGTCCGATAACAGGTCTGTTTGCTTCCGGCAAAGAGGAGAGGCATATATTAGATATAGGTTCCGGTAGCGGTTTGATTGCTCTTATGTTGGCGCAGCGGATAGATGAGGCTAATACGGGTGAGCTGATTGATTGGCATATAGACGCGATAGATATTGACTTTTCATCGGTAGAGCAGGCGGCAAGTAATTTTGCGTCTTCTCCTTGGAAAGAGCATTTGCGTGTATGCCAAAGCAGGGTGCAGGAATGGGAGGGGAAGTATGACCTTTTGGTTAGCAATCCTCCTTTTTTTATTTCGAGTTTGCATAATCCCGATTTGCAGCGTGCCACAGCCCGTCAGGCTGACATCTCTTTACCATTGTCCGAGTTGATGAGTTCGGCGGTAAGGCTTATGACTGATGATGGTGTGTTTGCTTTGGTCATACCTGCCTTGGATGAGGACAGGTGGCTGCGAGAGGCAGAGGCGAACCAAATGAAAGTGTGTGGGCGGTGTGAAGTGAGAGGCAAATCGTCTTTGCCGCTGAAACGCATTTTGTTGGCATTAAGAAAACAGGGCGCAAGCGAAAACAATGGAGAAAAAGCAGGATTACCATCGGAGTTGGTGCTGACAGACGATAGGGGAAAACGCAGCGAGGACTATCAACGATTAACGGAATCGTTTTACCTATAAGTTTGAAAACCAAGGTTTGCAAAAATGGCAACTATATGAAAAGTGTAGTTGCCAATCTTGTTTTTTCCTGACAATTTGTAAGGAAAAGTGATTCGTATTTATGAAAAGAGCATACTTTTGCGCGCTTTTTTAAGGAAATGAACGATATTATACTTTCAAATTGTCAAAAAATGAAAACATTTTTTCGTGCATATCTTTTAGCGGTTTTATACCTGATTATCTCTTTTAATCCCCTCTCTTCATTTGCTATATCATATACCGGTAATGGTCAGTCATATTATTACGGTAACGTCCCATTTAATTATTCGGTGGATGCCGGTGGTAATACTATGCTATATGACGAGCAGCGTAATGTATTGACTCTTGACGGACATAACCTCTTTGAGGGCTCTAACGGAACGTATATATACAGTAATGTAGATTCGTACCACAGCAATTCCAACTATTGGAACATACCTCTTATTCAGTCTATCACTATCAATAAGTCGTCAAAGTGGTGGATAGCGGACGAGAACGATATTATGCCGGAGTTCTATATAGAGATATTAGACGGTGATGGTAATATGTTGTTTCAGTCCGCTTATAGTATGAACAGCGGTCTGCCTATTACGTTCCATATACTACCTTATACCAATATATTAGCCACAGAAGGATATTATCTCCGTATATATGAGTATAATACTTCGACTTATGATGTTGTTTGTCCTTACGATATACAGTTGTCAGCCAATGAGAGCAAGCAATATCGTTTTGAGTCGGAGTACATAAGCGGTTCGGTATTGGTATGTCCTAATCCTGCAATAGATGTTCATTGGGGTGTATGCAAGACCTACGACTATTTCTATACCACATTCTCGCGTCAGGGTGTGGATAATCAGAACAAACGTTTGTTCAATATCCTCAATCCTTCACCCAAGTTGCCTTCGTTGGCAAATGCCAAATTTCCCAACAACTCTTGCTCGGTCAGCAATACCGGCTATTTCTTCTATGGTATGGGTGATCATAAGACCTATGGTCCGTTGGTATGTTTGGACGTTATTGCCCACGAATATGCTCACGCCATCAATCATTCCAATCCTAAACGTACATTGCCTTCCAAGGGTGAGGGCGGTGCGTTAAGCGAGTCGTTCTCTGACATCTTTGCTTGCGCAGTGGAGAGGTATGTGTTTGGTGAGACCGACTGGGAGATGACCGGTGAGGCGATGTTGGAAAAGGGTGCTTGTATGCGTTCGTTGAAAGACCCGAAGCGCACGGAGAAGAACGTCAAGCCTTCGCCCACTACCTACAAAGGCGATCTATGGGACTTCTCCAAACAGGATGTACATATCAATGCCGGAGTGCAGAACTACTGGTTCTATCTGCTTGTCAATGGCGGCAAGGGTACGAAAGATGACCATGGTATTATTCCGTGGAAGGTGGACGGAATAGGCTTTGACGCTGCCATTCGCATTGTGTATCATACTTTTGTCAATTATATAACTTCTACATCCACCTATTCCGATTGCCGTGAATACACGCTTCAGGCTGCTCGCGAATTGTATGGTGCAGACTCTAATGCGGAGATAGCCGTTGCGGACGCTTGGTATGCTGTGGGAATAGGCAAACGTCATCCTAAAACTTCGTTCACCATAACCGACGGCAGATACGTAGTAGTGGCTAATCGTCAGACAAGCCGAAGCAAGGAGTGGTATTACCTGTCAAGCGAAACGAGAGAAATGTATGGCGGCAGACGCTTGAATGCCGTTGAAACAGGAGTAAGTTCCATATTGGATGTCAATACCTACGATGTGCCTGACGAGTGTATATGGATGCTTACTCATACCGACACAGGTTGGGTAATGAAGTGCAAAGGTAAGTATCTTAATTTCGGTGATGATGACGATGCCTTTTTAGGCGAGGAGGCTATGCGCTTTGGTATGGCAAGGGACGAGTATCAGGCGCTGATGGGACCGGCGGTTAATCTCAACCTGCGTTTGTCGCTCTCTATGATGTCGAGTGAGGACTATTTCTTCTTTGCTTCGCCCAACTCAAACGGCAATATAACAAGCGGTAAGATTGACCTTTATTTCT
>CAMVHW010000165.1 GCA_947167395.1 uncultured Bacteroidales bacterium | reverse complement strand
TTTGGCTTTACCTGCGCCCACACCGGGTATGTTTTGCAACTCCTCCAAGGTGATGGGATAGGTGGTTGCCATGGCTTCCAAACTGGGGTCTTGGAAGATGACAAAAGGCGGAACCTGCATCTTCTTGCTCAGTTTCTTCCTCAAGTCTTTGAGTATTGCAAAGAGCACGTCGTCGGCTGCGGATGAGCCTGCCATAGAAGTTTCAATGGGGTCGTCGTCGTCATCGCTCTTTATCTCAACGGGTATCTCGAAGGTGGTCGGATGTTTAGCATATTTCCTACCCTCAACGGTAATTTTCAGGTCGCCGTAGGACTCTATGTCTTTCTTTATATAGCCTGCTATCATCGCTTGGCGAATGATAGTATGCAAGGTCGATTCATCTTCATCGGAACCTATACCGAAGTCTTCCAACTCGTCGTGGTGGTAAGACATTATGGCGGCGGTCTTGTTGCCGTGAATAATATCCACTATATGGTCAGCCTTAAAGCGTTCGTTAAGTTGAAGCACCACCTCTATGATGATACCTAACAGTTCGCTTTCGTCCACCTGTCGGTAGGTTTTCTTGCAGTTATCGCAGTTGCCGCAATTATCTTGTTCATACTCTTCACCGAAATAGTGCAGCAACAGTTTGCGACGGCAGAAAGGCGACTCGGCATAACTCTGTGTTTCAAAGAGGAGTTGGTTATTGATGTCTTGTTCAGCCACAGGTTTGTCGCGTGCGAAACGACGCATACGGTCTATATCTTTCAGGCTGAAGAAGCATATACAAAGTCCTTCACCTCCGTCACGTCCGGCACGACCTGTTTCCTGATAATAGCCTTCGAGCGACTTTGGTACATCATAGTGCAGCACAAAACGCACGTCGGGTTTGTCGATACCCATACCGAAGGCTATGGTTGCCACTATGACTTGCACTCTTTCCATAAGGAAAGCGTCTTGGTTGGCACTGCGCGTGGCAGCGTCCATACCGGCGTGATAAGGTAGGGCAGAGATATTGTTGGCTGTGAGTACATTGGCTAATTCCTCCACCTCTCTTCGTGCCAAACAATAGACGATACCCGACTTACCCTCCATAGAGCGTATGAAGCGGATAACTTCCTTATTGACATCTTCGGTCTTCGGTCTTACTTCGTAGTAGAGGTTAGGACGGTTGAAACTTGATTTGAAGACATCGGCATTGAGTATATTGAGGTTTTTCTGGATATCGTGCTGTACCTTCTCTGTGGCTGTTGCGGTAAGAGCCATAATGGGCGCACGACCGATTCGCTCGGTCATACTTTGTATGTTACGATATTCAGGGCGGAAATCGTGTCCCCACTCACTTATACAGTGGGCTTCGTCCACGGCGTAGAAACTTATTTTTACATCGTGCAGAAAGTCGATGTTTTCTTCTTTATTAAGACTTTCGGGGGCGAGATAGAGCAGTTTGGTTTTGCCGCTTGCCACGTCTTCTTTGACGGCATTGATCTCAGGGCGCGAGAGGCTGGAGTTGATAAAATGAGCCACACCGTCTTCTTCGGAGAAGTTGCGCATTGCGTCCACCTGATTCTTCATCAGCGCAATCAGCGGGCTTATGACTATGGCTACACCGTCTAAAAGAAGGGCAGGCAATTGGTAGCAAAGACTCTTACCGCCGCCCGTGGGCATAAGCACAAAAGCATCTTTACCGCTCATAACGCAATTGATAATTGCCTCTTGGTTACCCTTAAATGAATCAAACCCAAAATGATGCTGCAAAGCAGCAAGTAATTCCTCGTGACTAATTCTCATCAGTTCAAAAAATCAGATTATACGTTCTTTATACTTATTTTGCGGCAAAAATAACTACTCACTTATATGCTTGCAATAGTTTTATAAGAAAAAAGTTAATCCAGACACAGAGCCACGGGGCAGTGGTCCGAATGAACGGCTTGTTGCAATATGGCGGCATTGGTCAGCCGTCCTTTGATTGGTTCGCTTGCCCATAAGTAGTCAATACGCCATCCGGCGTTATTGGCTCTTGCTCCGGCTCGGTAACTCCACCAACTATATTGCTCGGCTCGCGTATCAAACATACGGAACGTGTCTATCAAACCTGTGTCTTGCCATCGGTCCATCCACTCGCGTTCTTCCGGCAGGAAACCGCTCACACCTATTTGACGTTCGGGATGGTTAATGTCAATAGGTTTATGGCATATATTGAAGTCCCCGCAGATAACTATATCGGGATTGGTTTGTCTGAGTTCGGTTACCCATTTGAGGAAGACTTCGAGGAAGTCCATCTTGAAGTCTTGCCTTATGTCGCCCGTTGTACCCGAGGGGACATACACGCATACAATAGTCAGGTCATTAAACTCGACACGCAGTACACGTCCTTCGTTGTCGTATCGCGGGTTGCCCATACCTGCCACCACTCGCAGCGGACGCTGTTTGGTGAATATACATACGCCGGAATAGCCTTTCTTCTCGGCTGAATGGATATAACTATGATAGCCTAAACGTGAGAAGGCTTCGGTATCTATCTGTTCGGGTTGAGCCTTACTTTCTTGAATACAAAAGACATCAGGTTGCTCTTCTTCAAGCCACGTGAGCAGACCTTTGCTGATGGCTGCTCTGATACCATTCACATTATAGGAAATGATTTTCATAATGCTTGTCCGGTAAGGGTATAACGATTGCCGTTTCGGTTGATATAGAGTTGTCCGTTTTGGAAAGTCTTTACGGCTTTCGGCTGTTCGGTAACAGGGGTGTTGGTAGTGGTAACCGCCCCGCCCTTATATTGGAAGGTAATGACTCCGTTGTTGTCTTCTTTGATATTGGTTATGGGCTGATTGTCTATTGCCTTATATTCTGTTGCGCCACTTGGAAAGGCATCACCGAGTTTGCCGAACCAGTTTCTTGTGCCATCACCATAGTAGGAAGCCACTCCGTCAGCCTCAATAATGTCCACGTGCATATCGTTTTCACTTGAATTGACGTTATTGCCGTTCCATACGTTGTAGGAATAATCGATTTTGGTAATTAACATACCGTGTCCCGGCAGGTTCAGGTCCATTCCTTTTTGTTGTCTGTTGTCCAACACGTAGAAATTAGCGGGATTAGGGTCATTACCAACGAGATTGCTTGTGCTTGTGGATGTTATGAGCAGCACTTCATTATGAGTTAGTAGGGTGTTGAGAGTAACGTCTTCCGGTTCGTTGAGCACTCGGGGAGTTGCCCAACCGAAGAAGAAACGTTCGTAGCCGGTTAAGGACGGCGGTGTGT
>CAMVHW010000164.1 GCA_947167395.1 uncultured Bacteroidales bacterium | reverse complement strand
GTACCGCGGGCGGGACTTGAACCCGCACAGCCATCACTGGCCAAAGGATTTTAAGTCCTTCGTGTCTACCGATTCCACCACCGCGGCATTGCGTTATCAAGGACTGATACTTATCTCAAAAGCGGCGACAAAAGTAGTGCCTTAAATAAATATACACAATAAATACCGAAAAAAAAGTATCACTTTTTCCAAAAACGTGAGGTTATATCAAGCCAAGAGGAGTTACTATTGTCTATCTTGACCACCTCATTTATAGGCAGATTATCGGCAGAGAGAAGTCTTTTGTAAAGCCGTTGATTGGTGGTAGGTTGTTTGAGACCTCCTTTGTCTTGCTGATATGAGCCTAATTTGATATAGTCAAGGTTGTCATCGCTGACGAAAGGTGCTTTTTTATCACGTCCTGAATACCAAGCCGTTTTAAGTCCCTTGGTATGAATATATTGCAACCAGCGATTAACTTCTTTTGGCATTGCGTCCCCCCCCATAATACACACACAAGTGATATTATTATGGTAAGTATTTATCAGACCGTCTATGAGTTCTTGCGTCAGTTCTTCGCCCGTGTCCTCCCATAGGTGCGGACTATGACAGCCTAAACAATGACACGGGCATTGAGAGATATTCAATGCCAGTGTCACTTCGTCGGGGATTTCTTGGAAAACGATGTCGAAAGATGCTACTTTCATCATTAGGAAAGGAACTGCTTATCCTTCTGTTACCTCTTTTCCTTGTGCGTAGAAACGTCTTGCAGCCTCTTTCTGGCGTGGCATAGAGAAGTTGCTAACACGTTTCATATACCCTATGATACGTGTGAGGTAGTCCACGTGCTCACTTCCGCAGTTGGGACATTTCTTGAGGTAACGCTTGTCTATATGTCCGCAGTCGTTGCAGATAGTATTTGGGATATTGAATGTGAAGTAGTTGCATCCTTCAACGGCAGCAACGCGCAGCAGTTGGCGATATTGAGCCTGCGAGAGATGTTCTTCGAGATTGCAGTGAAGAGCCGAACCGCCGGTGAGATGCTCTATATACTTACGTCCGTGCAGACGGAACTTATCGAGTACTGTATAAGAGTTGTCCTCTACGATATAGAAATAACTGTTGTAGCAGTCGCGAGGAACGACATAACCGTCTTCTCTGTCCCATTTAGCGTGCTTAACGCCCACATTCTCAGCGGGAATCATTTCGCAGTTGAACATCAAGTCTTTGGTGCGATGTTTCTTATTGAGTTTTTCTATAACTCCGAGTACGTTCTGCACAAACTCGGTATAACGCTCGTTGTCGGTTATCTCTATACCGAGGAACTCGGCAGCCTCCACCAATCCGTTAACGCCAATGGTGAGATACTGACGTGCAATGTTGATGTATCCGGCATCAAAGAGCGGCAGCAGACCTTTGTTCTTCATATCAAGTAGGTTCTCGTTGTAAGCCGTTTGCACTTTATGCATCAGTTCAACCACGTCTTCAATAAAGTCCAGATATGGTATGCCCTGTCTTACGGCATATTGTACGCTACGGTTGAGATTGATGGTGAGTACTGATTTAGAGCCCGTGCTGACACCTCCTGCACCAAGTGTATAACTAAAGCCGTTGTCGGTTATCTCGTTGCGCAGTCGGCAGCAGGACGAGAGCGAGTCGGCGTTGTCGCTGACGTAAGTGAAGAAAGAGTGTCCGGCAGCATACATCTCGGCTGTGAAGTCGGCATATTCCTTGTCTTTGATATCACCGTCTTCTGCGAGCAGAGCCATCGTTTCCACAGGGAAGGTGAGGACGGCACGTGTGCGTTCTTCGTTAAACCAACGCATAAAGCGTTTTTGCAACCAGTTAAGTCCGTTCCAGTCGGGTTGCTCGCCATTAGGGAAGAAGAAATTGCCGAAGATGGACTCGAAATAGTATCGGTCGTAATAACTGATGTTCCAGAATACAGATTGGAAGTTACGCGCACCGGCGGGCTGATTGAGGCTATAAACGACTTGTTGGAAATAGTCGGTAATAACTTTATCCAGAGTGCGTTTTTTGAGGCTGAGATCCACAACATCGTCCACGTGTGTATAGTAGTCTTTGCCGTATTCGAGTCCGATAAAGTAGTTCATATACATTAGGAACTCAGGTGTAGCGCAGGCACCGGAGAGCATACTGGACACCATAAAGACCATATTGATGAACCCACCACAGTAGGATTTGAGGTTGGTGGGCGGTGTGGCGTTACCTCCTATGCTGCGAGTACCGCCAATGAGCCATGGATACATAGTAATACTGGCGCAGTAGTTAGCGAGTGAGGTCTCGTCGTTCTTATAGATAAAATGCTGATTGAGTAGATTAAGATACCTGTCTGCCAACTCTTTGCCGTACATATCTTTGATGCGGTTGGTGAGCAGACGGCGGTTAAGACGGATATAGTTCTGCTTGGGCAGTTCGCTGATGAGGGTGGCAATGTTCTTGTGTTCCACATTGGCGTTAGCGTCATATTTGCTTCCGTCGGCTGCATTCTCAGCAGCACAATATTTGGACAAGAACTCAAGTTTTTGTTGTGTCTCACGGTCTTCTGAATGGCGCGAACGGTAGAGTATGTATGCTTTGGCAACTTGGTAGTAGCCTTCGGACATAAGGGCAACTTCTACTTGGTTCTGAATTTCTTCGACTGTTGTACCACCCGATATACGTAAGTGACTTAACACTCCTGCGAGTGTCTCTTCGGTGGCAAATGCACCTACTGCCAAGAATGATTTGGCTACGGCGTTCTTAATCTTGTCAATCGAAAAGATCTCTTGCTTGCCGTCACGTTTTATTATAAAGGTATCCATAGTGAAAAAAATATTTATTTCGTCATACAGTTGCCCTTATGAAGTCCGAAAAGAAAATATTCGTTAAAGGGGAGTGCAAAAGTAGATTAGAAGAAACAACCTACCAAAAATTTGGCAGGTTGAGTTTTCTACAATTAAAAAAAACTGTACGATGAATAGTGGGAGTGAGTTGTTAAAAGATTTTATATTTTACAGATTTTCAAATGTGTATATTTTTTCTTCACCTTATCTGTTATGAATGTTGTTCTATGTTGTCAGTGAAAAAGCGGTAAATGTCGCTTATATTCGGCAACTTGGTGCTATCGTCCTGTTCATTGTTATGGTGAGGGTAAAGTTGGGCGAGCAGTCGGAGGTGTTTGTTGATGGTTAGTGTGTCGTGTCTTGCCGCCGGTCCTGATTGTGCTTGTCGGGGAGACATGCTATGTATTTTAGCAGCCGTTTCGTCAATGAC
>CAMVHW010000163.1 GCA_947167395.1 uncultured Bacteroidales bacterium | reverse complement strand
CGGCTTTCTCGTCGTTCGGACGCATCAGTAGGGCGCAGAGAGCCGGACAGAGCACGAGGGCACAAACGCAAGAGAGTCCCACCGAACCCGCGATGGTGATACCGAACTGGGTAAAGAAAGTGCCGGAAGTACCACTCATGAAAGTCACAGGGATGAACACCGCCATGAAGACGAGCGTACAGGAGATAACGGCTACTGTAACCTCGCTCATGGCATCTTTGGTAGCCTTATATGCCGATGTGTAGCCGCTTTCCATCTTCGCCATTACCGCCTCGACGACCACTATCGCGTCATCGACCACCGTACCAATAGCCAGCACCAACGCAAAGAGCGTCAGTATGTTGAGCGAAAACCCGGCAATCTTGACGATAGCGAATGTGCCTAATAGCGACACAATGATACTGATACTGGGGATGATGGTTGCCTTGAAGTTTTGGAGGAAGAAATAAACCACCAGAATAACGAGCAGGATAGCAATAATCAGTGTTTCAATCACGTTATGCATAGCCGCATAGAGGAAGTCGTCGCTTGTTTGCAGGATGGTGAACTCCAGTCTGGCGGGCATTGTTTTTTTGACCTCCTCATACATATTGTTGATAGCGGCATTGACTTGTGTGGCATTGGCTCCCGGGGCTTGGTAGATGATGTATGCCACGCCGGGCTGACCGTCCACGCAGGACGAGAAACTATAGTTGAGCGCACCTAATTCGATGTCTGCTACATCGCTCAGATGCAGTACATTGCCTTGTGATGTACGCAGTACGATGGACTTGAACTCGTCTATCGATTGCAAACGACCTTTGTACTCAAGGTTGTACTGGTATGTGTTTTCGCTCTGCTCACCCAATGCGCCGGTAGCGGCTACCATATTTTGATTGCCTATGGCAGCGAAGATATCCTGCGGGTCGATGCCATAGCGCGCCATCACATCGGGCTTCATCCATATACGCAGCGAATAGGTGTTACCGAGCAGTTGCACTGAACCTACACCCGTCACGCGCAGCAGACGAGGTTTGACGTTGATGTCTATGTAGTTAGCAATGAAGTCGTTGTCGAACTTACCATCGCGGCTCACAAGGGCGGCAATCTGCAAGATATTATTCTGTTTCTTCTCCACTTTCACACCCACGCGAGTTACTTCTTGCGGCAGCAGACCCAACGCGGCAGACACGCGGTTCTGCACGTTGACAGCCGCCATATCAGGGTCGGTACCTTGCTTGAAAAAGACGTTGATACTCACATCGCCTGTAGCGGAAGCCTCCGACATCATATATGCCATGTTCTCCACGCCGTTGACCGCCTCTTCGATTGGCATAACAACGGATTTCATTACCGTATTGGCATCTGCACCCGAATAAGAGGTGGAAATCATCACCGTAGGTGGTGCTATGTCCGGGTACTGCTCTATTGGCAGCGTCTTAAGGCAAATAAAGCCTATTAAGGCAATCAGCAGCGATATACATATCGCCATCACCTTTCTATCGACAAATATATTTCCTTTCATACGAGTCTTCGTTTATTCTGATAATGTGGTAATACTAATAGATAACGCGGTCTTTTTCGTGTACGTTAGCAACACCTTTGGCGACAATGGTTTCACCCGCCTCAACACCGGACAAGACAACGGCATTTTTGCCGTCACCAAGTTCTTCGATATTCACAATTACGCTTGTAGCAAGGCTGTCCTGACCGACTTTATAAACGAATGCTTTATCTTGAATACGTACTATTGACGTGAGCGGAATAAGCATTACGTCAGGCCATTCAATAGGCATAACCAGCGTACCTTGCATGCCGGAGAAAAGTTCGCCCTCCGGATTGGGAAAGGTAACATAGCATGTTACACTACCTGTCTTTCTATCCACCATACCGGAAACAGAGGTGATTTGTCCTTTGTGGTCATATTCGCTTCCGTCTTTGAAGCGGAAGGTCATAGGCGGAGCAATCTTGATTATCTGCTCCATTGAGCCAATCTCTTGTGTCAGTGCGTGAACCTGACTTTCCGTGAGTGAAAAACTTGCTTCCATTTCGCTCACACCTGCCACGTGGGTCAGAACCGTGCCTTCTGCTATCACATCGCCTACGTGAGGAAATATATCGCCTACCAAACCGTCCACCGGACTGGTTATGGTGCAATAACTCAGGTCTAACTCAGCCTCATTGACGGCAGCCCGTGCCTGTGCCACTTTGGCTTCGGCAGACTGCAATGCGTTCTCGCTCACGCGAAGCATATATTCGCCTATGATGCCTTTGGCTGCCAATTCTCTATTGCTCTCTACTTCCAACTTAGCATTATCGCGATAAGCAATGGCAGATAAAAGGTCTGCACGAGTGTGTTCCAACACGTTATGCGCCTTATGGTTGTCTAAGAGGAAGAGCACATCGCCCGCCTTTACCTTTTGACCGTCTTTCACCTTAATGGCACTCAAAGTTTCTGTGCGACGCGAAACAATAGATACGTCGCCTGCACCTTTGATGGTCGAACTCCAAGTCATCGGAACGGTTACCGTCTGACGACCGAGAGTATATGTTTCATAACTTGTATGCTGTTCCTCGGGCTCTTTGACACAACCGGTTAAACATACTGAAGCAAAAATGGTAGAGGTAAAAAGTACTCGAGTAAATAATTTCATATTGTTATCTTTTTATATTCGTTAAAAACTCTTTTGAACGCCAAATTTCAGACCATATAGTCCGGGGGTAAGTTGGTTGGCAATCAGGTTGCGCAACTTGCCGGAGAACACAATCACGTCGTTGCTGTACTCGTTATGGCGTTGACCTGTCAGCGGATCTTGGTAGAAACGTGTTGTACCGCTATAACCGAAACTCATAATGGAGAAGAAAATCTGGAAACTGCTTTTCTTATTAAACTGATAGGTAATGACCGGCGACACCTGTGCACCATAAATTAAGTTATGGCGAAGCCCCTCATAATCAGTGCCCTTAACCACACCGTCCATAACTCGCGGGAACTCCATCCCTGTGTATATATGTCCTTCCAACCAAATGCCCACCTTATCGTGGAAGAGAGTCTTGAGGCGATAACGAACGTAGGGAGTAACTTCCCACGAACCGTGCATAACGCGCAAATTATCAGTATATGTTTTTTCGTTAAGATTCTCGTCATAACTTATATAGGAATATGTGGTATATGAATCTTGGAATGTACCTCCGAAGCGCAAACCGAGATATAGACGTTCTTTGAGTCGCCAACCCAATTCAGGAGTGAGGGATATAGAATAGCCGTTTTCTTTTCTATCA
>CAMVHW010000162.1 GCA_947167395.1 uncultured Bacteroidales bacterium | reverse complement strand
TTGTGCTTGTTGAGTTGTTGCGAATAGTGTAAAGCACAGAATCCACGTGGTCCGGTATTTGGATTGTATAGGCATATTGAAGCCATCGAGCCGAAACGAACCATTCTTGATTTTGTCCATTTCGATATGTAGGATTCCATATTCCGAGTAAGTCGGGGTTATTATACTTTGCTGTGTCGTATGGTACAGGACCGGTGTTATATGTTCCGAGAACCGTACCTGTATTGGCATCAGAGATAACAAAAGTAAGGTTAGGCAGTGAGAAATTGTGTGATTGACCTTGTCCATAAGTAACTACATTGGCTAAATATGCAGAGAAGGTCAGCACGGACGATTGGCAAATACTGCCAATGCCTGTTTGGTAGAAAATATGGTCACCGGCTTTACCGTCCACCTCCAACAAGTAGCCTCTTATATAATCGTTGGGATAAGTATGGTCGTCCATTATATGCCATTGCGAGCCGCGATAAACATAATTGGAGGCAGCGGTATCACCATTGCAGTAACCGCTTTTGGTAACCAAATATAGTCCACCTCCCATAACTCCAAAGCGATCAGTGGTCAGTTGTTGATACGTTTCCATTTGGGGTAGCGGTGTTGTGCTAATACGCGGGTCGTCGGGGCTATTGCCGCCGAAGTCCTCACGGAAGAGAAGTGTACCAAAACAAGGTTCGTCAGGAAGGTCAATAATTTTTTGGCAACTGACGACATGCAGATAGAAGGGGTCGCTCATAACACGACAGTTGGGACACTCTATGTTTCCTTCGCCGGCAATGATAATACGATACCAACCTGAATCAGCAAGAGCAGGAGATTCAATAACCAGATCGCGAACATCGGCTATGGTGTCCCATTGAAGTGAGTCTTTTGAATAAATCCAGCGATATTCCAAGCGGCTGCCAAGAGCATCGTTATCATCAAAGTCGATGGTAAAATAGTAGGTAGTGTCAATACAAGCGGTATCAGGCGAGGTGATTATGGGGGACGGTGCTTTGAGGAAAATCTCGATGTCGTCCATAGCAAAGTCATTACCTGTGGCTTGATACACATTGTTATAAATAGTCAGTTCCACCGAATCCTGCTCATCAGGTACGACAAAGGTCATACCCACTTGCTGCCACGCTGCCGAGTATTTCCAAGAAGAAGCCACATTTAACAGGCTCCAATCGTGTCCGATAGTGTCGGTATCATAGCGAGCCAACTGCGTACCGTTTTTCGCGTCGGAAATAACAAAAGACAATTTGGGGTTTGCACTATGCCACCCAAGGAATGCACTTGCCGTTTCCACATTGACCACATAGGCAGAGAAGGAAAGTATGGTATTGGCACATAATCCTTTGATAGTGGTTTTATAGTAAGGCAATTCACCATATCCTCCGTCTATTTCCACCATATAACCGCGATTATAATCATCGGGATAGGTATGGTCATCCATAATATGCCATCCTGACCAATTAGCAGAGCCGCCGTTTCTATACCCTTTTTTGGTAACTAAATACCGTCCCGCCATCATATTCAAAACGCCCACACAGTTCCTCAAACACGTTTCAAGATTTGTTATAGGAATATAATCTTCACTCATACCGCTTATTCCCTTTGCAACGACAGTGGGGTCGTAAAGACTATTACCGCCAAAGTCCTCACGAAAGAGAAGAGTGCCGGAAGACAGGTCTTCGCTGTCTTCGAGAACAACGAAATGTTTAGGTTGAAGTTGAGGTGTTGGTTGAGGTTGAGAGTGCTGCGCAAACAGATATGGACTGCACAGCAATAAGAAAAACATATATAAATGCCACTTTTGTATATATTTTTCTCTTGTCTTCATTTCGGGTTCAATATTTTGTCGCAAAAGTACCCTCTTTATCTGTACTGTGCAAATGTCTGTCAAATATGAGGGAAAAAAATCCCTCACTCCGTAACAAGCCAACTTCCCAAACAAAATCGTGCCAACTTCCCAAACAAAAACGCGCCAACTTCCCAAATAATAGGACAAAATATATGCAATTCAAATCGCAAAGCAGGAAAGAAACAAAAAGCGGCCGGGGGTTGCCCAGCCGCTGATTCTGATGAATCAAATGATAAATCAGAAAGAGTTAATCGCAAGGATTATTGTTTCAGGTTAGCCTGAATGTCAATCTCAGCGCCGTCCTCAACATTGGTGATATCAATGGTCTGTACACCGGCGCCGTTGCTGAAGATAACATTGAGCGGAGTAGCAACCTGCGTGAACGCTTTAGCTACCTTTCCATTCTCAATGGTCAGCTCTTCACCCGGCCATTCACCACCAGTGTAGTTGACATCGTTCGGACCCCATGCCCAGATGTAGCACTTCTCCCAACCTGCCGGAACGATAGCAGTAATAGCAATGTCAGCATATTCTACCTCACTCGGAGTACCCTCAGCGAAAGCGATCTTCAAAGCCGTACGTTGAGCGCCATCCCAAACAACGGTAGCAACCATGTCATAGCAACCAGCCGGAACAGAAATATTGAGGCCACCGAAGCCATCATCTGAACCAGTTGCTTCAACACCGGTAATTTCAACAGCAGCCAAGCCAAGCCACTCGTCATCGAAGCGGAACTTGAATGAATTATCAGCATCGAAGGTAACGCCCTTCAGCTCATATACAAAGTTACCAGCACCCGTCGTCGGATCAGTAACCTCAGACTTGCTCTCATTGTAAACACCAAGGTACAAACCAGCAGGATCACCCCAACTGTTCATAGAGCCAGAGATACCTACTTTATGATCTGTCGGAACGTACTCCTCAGCAGCCGGTTCACCGGTCTTCTCAGTAGTATAGGAGAAGCTCTTACCACAAGCGCCACCCTTGAGGTCCCAAACAAGTTTCATTTCATAGATACCACGCTCGATAGAGAAATTGATCTCTTCTCCGAAAGTGGTGATCTCACCATTCTCTATACCGAGGCTGGTCTCGCATTTAACCTGACCCATCATGTCGAGATAAATCTTCCAGCAGTCAGCCTGCACGAATTTGAAGGCATCATCTTTCTTTACAACCACGTCTTTGAAAGAGAATTCCATGTGTTTCTTGTCAAATTTAGAAGCGGAAGTGGCTTCGATAGTATTGTTCCAGTTAGCGTCGATGAAACCACCACGGATACCCCAGGCAACAGGAACGAGCATAATCTGCTTGCCGCCGGTAGCGGTGAGCTGACCATCGAGGTTGAGATCGAGAACAACGTGATAAAGACCACTTACCGGCACCTTCATCTCTACGTTCTCAGCCAACTGACCCCAGTAAACTTCAATCTCGGCCAAACC
>CAMVHW010000161.1 GCA_947167395.1 uncultured Bacteroidales bacterium | reverse complement strand
GAAACAAGGCGGAATAGCAGCCATAATCGACGCTGAACATGCTTTCGACCGCTTCTATGCCGAGAAACTGGGCGTTGATGTGGAGAATCTGCTCATAGCCCAACCCGACAGCGGTGAACAAGCTCTGGACATCGCCGACGAACTGATACGTTCAAGCGCAGTGGACCTCATAGTCATCGACTCGGTGGCAGCACTCACACCAAAAGCAGAGATAGAAGGCGATATGGGCGATAATAAAGTGGGACTGCAAGCACGACTGATGAGTCAGGCTCTGCGAAAACTCACCGCCACTATCAACAAAACACAAACTACCTGTATCTTCATTAACCAACTGCGTGAGAAGATTGGTGTAATGTTTGGTAATCCCGAAACAACAACAGGTGGAAATGCACTCAAATTCTATGCTTCCGTGCGACTTGACATACGCCGTGTAACCGCTATTAAGAACGGGGACGAGGTGATAGGTAACCAAGTGCGTGTTAAGATAGTTAAAAACAAAGTCGCTCCTCCTTTCCGTAAAGCCGAATTCGACCTTATGTTCAACGAAGGTATAAGTAAAGTGGGTGAGATTGTGGATCTCGGTACCGAAATGGGCGTACTCACCAAGAGCGGCAGTTTCTATAGTTACGAAGGTAATCGTCTGGCACAAGGACGTGATGCCGTTAAGAAAGTACTCAAAGAAAATCCCGACCTCTGCGATGAGATAGAAGAGAAGATAATGGACAAAGTTAAGAACGGTGAAGCAGCCGAACAAAAAGACTAAACCGTTTGACTGAAAAGCATTTCATATTATCCCCTTCACAGGCTCTTCAATACGAACAGGCGTACCGTGTGGTACGCCGTTCCGTTGATGCACGTCAGCGACAACTCAAAGTTCTGCTCACTCTCCTCGCAGACGACAAAGGACAACTCATTCCGCACGATGCCCCCATACCACTCTACACACCGCCACAATGGCAGGACGTGCATAGTAATCATAAAGGCGAGGTCGTCATAATAGGTATGGGACCGGCAGGACTGTTTGCTGCGCTCACTCTCCTCCAAAATGGATATAAACCTGTTATATACGAGCGTGGTAAACCAATCGCTGAACGCAAAAAAGATATAGCACTCCTCAATCGCAATCAAGGACTTAACCCCGAAAGCAATTACTGCTTTGGAGAAGGAGGAGCAGGCACTTTCTCCGACGGCAAACTCTTCTCACGCTCTAAAAAACGAGGCTCTATGCAACGAGTAATGGAGTGGTTCCACTATTTCGGTGCAGAAGACTCAGTCCTATACGAAACGCATGCACATATCGGTAGCGACCGCTTGCCGCAAGTCATACGCAATATGCGAGAGTGTATTATTCAGCACGGAGGCGAAATACACTTCTCCAATTGTATGGATCAAAACCTTTGGCAGGAACTGGAGAGAAAGAAACAGCCTACTATTCTCGCTATCGGGCACTCGGCTCACGACACTTATCGCCTATTATACCAAAACGGTGTTGCTCTCTCGCCCAAAGGCTCGGCTATGGGGGTGCGTATAGAACATCCACAACCCCTCATTGACAGACTCTTGTACCACTTGCAAAAAGCCACAGATAAGGAAGTGAGCAGCCTTATATCACAGGTGGGACACGCCGCCTATTCGTTAGTTACGCAAGTGGACGAGAGAGGGGTCTATTCGTTCTGTATGTGCCCCGGCGGACATATTTTGCCTGCCGGCAGCAACACCAACGGTTGCGTGGTGAATGGTATGAGTACCTCCCAACGCAACTCTCCCTTTGCCAATTCGGGTATGGTGGTTGCTCTCAATGAAACAGACTACAACCTTTATGGCGAAGATAACCCGCTCAAAGGATTGCTGTTCCAAGAATATCTCGAACAAATGGCCTTTGATAATGGTATCAGTCCCAATAAGGCTCCCGCACAACGTATGACCGATTTTGTATATGGCAAACGCTCCGACTCTCTGCCTGCTTGTTCCTATTTACCGGGACTTGTGCCTTCACGCTTAGACCAATGGCTGCCGGCACCAATAGGTTCTTCTTTACAAAGAGGATTACTTGACTTTGATAAGAAATATCGCGGTTTCCTGACCCGCGAGGCTGTCGTGGTAGGAGTAGAGAGCCGCTCCTCATCGCCTGTGCGTATCATTAGAGATACAACCGCTCTTTATAGCCTTTCTCACTCTTGGCTCTATCCTTGCGGCGAAGGAGCAGGATATGCCGGAGGCATAACATCCTCCGCCTTGGACGGAATAAAAGCGGCAGAAGCCGTTATAACGAACGAATGTTCGTAATATAACGTGTATAGATTTTTGGAGTTCTGATTCCTTATTTTTTTAAGCAGTTCGGCATCAGGTTGTTCAAGACTTCTTCCGTATATTCTGCTCATCGTCCTCAATCATAAAATCAAGGTTTGTTTATGTTTGGCGGGCGGGAGTCGAACCCGCATCTCTCAAAAGAATTTTTATGGTGCGCTATTGTCCCTTGCTTACATTTTGCATATCTCTGTTACTGCAGACGTAATACCTCTTAATAGTTAGGATTTTATAATATGTTTTGTAAGTTTAGATAATTGCTGTATTTTTGCGCCTGCAAGCACATAATAAATTGCATAGGTCGTAAATTATAAATTAAATACTATATACACTATGGAAAAGCCTTACGTCATTGGAATAGATATGGGTGGTACCAACACCAAGTTCGGAATAGTTGATGCTCGCGGTAATGTGCTCAATTCGTCATCAATAAAGACGCAGCAGTACACAGACATAAACGAATACTGCGATGTCCTCTGTGCTGAAATGATGAAACTGGTTAACGTTCACGGCGGAATAGATGTTATACGCGGTGTAGGTGCAGGTGCACCTAATGCCAATTACTATTCCGGCAATATAGAGAATGCTGCTAATCTGCCGTGGAAAGGTATTGTGCCGTTCTCCAAGATGATTTCCGAGCGTATGGGAGTGCCTTGTCGTATTACCAACGATGCCAACGCCGCTGCAATGGGAGAAATGACCTATGGTTCAGCCAAGGGTATGAAGAACTTTATAATGATAACCCTCGGTACGGGTGTAGGCTCAGGTATAGTTATTGACGGTAATGTTGTTTATGGACACGACGGTTTTGCAGGCGAGTTGGGGCATACCAAGATTTTCCGTGGCGAAGGTGCTCGTCTATGCGGTTGCGGTCAAAGAGGTTGTATCGAAGCATACGCTTCTGCCAACGGAGTAGCTCGTACTGCACAAGAATGGCTGAATACAACCGACAAACCGTCCTCTATGCGCCAACTG
>CAMVHW010000160.1 GCA_947167395.1 uncultured Bacteroidales bacterium | reverse complement strand
ACCTTGTCTCTTAACGACATTTTGTAGCCGTCCCAACGCCTCCCCGTGTCAGTCAGGTAGAATACCTCCTCAAAATCAACGTCAAAATACGGTTCGCCTATCACTCCCATTGAGCGATAGTCTTGCTTTTTCCATAGGTCACGACCGTCATACTTGCTCGTGGGAGCACCATGCATACATATAGTCTTGACGGGATAATATGTTCGGAAATAGTTGAGCCATTGTCGGAAATGAGCCAACGACTTTTCTGTATCTCCACCTGTAATAGACATATCTTCGTAGTGATAGCCTATCTCGTGTCCCAAAGCGGCTATGGCTTTTATTATATGAGGTTGATTGGATTGAGGTATGACGCGAAAATAATAAGTTGCTCTTATTCCGAGCCTATGCTCTATTTGAGCAGTATGAAGACTATTGGCGGCCTTTAAGTCCACATCGTGACGCAACATTATGTATTTGCTCCACGGTAGTGGCTGTTCCGGGTGCTGCTCCTTATACTCGCATACATCGCCAAAGGGAACAAACTCATAACCCGAGCGGAGAAGACAGTCTAATAACTCCTTGTATTTCTTATATGTAAAGTCTCGTGTCACTTATTCTTTATAAATCTTATGTTATTATTATATTCTTCCAATTTAGTGTTACCGTTCTCACTTCGGCGTTCCATATATCTTATCAATGTTGAACGATGAATCCTCATTCGTCTTGCCACTTGATAGGTGGTCAGTCCTTGCGAAAACAGATATTCAATCTCCTCACTCCGAGTATGCAACAATAGTTTATAATACGGTTTTGTCGTTCCTTTCCTTCTGCCGAGGTTTATACCTTCCACCTTGCGTCGCGCCAAAGCCTCTTTGGTTCGCTGTGAAATGAGTTCTCTCTCTATTTCCGCACTTATACCAAAAGCAAATGCCAGCACTTTGGACTGTATATCGTCGCCCAAACGATAGCCGTCTTTAATCGTCCAAACCTTGCAGCCTTTCTCCATACAGAGACTCAATATCTCCATAATCATAAACAGACTGCGACCTAAACGGCTCAATTCGGTGCAGATGATGATGTCCTCTCGCTTAATGCGCTTTAATAATACCCCAAGGCGTCTTTTTTTATAGGCTCGTGTACCCGATATGGTTTCTTCAATCCATATATCAACTTTCAGGTCTTGATGCTTACAGAAATTATTTATCTCGAAGCGTTGATTCTCAACCGTTTGTTTATCGTTAGAAACTCGGATATAACCATATACCATGCACTATACCAATTCACTTCGTGCCCATCGCTCAACCTCGCTCAACTGTTCTATCTTGCCTACATCCATCATCTTGTAATCATTTGGTACATACCCCTTTAACAGACATTCGTCCGCTTTTGAAGACGACAACAAATGCATATACCAATCTATTACCGAAAAACAGTCTTGCTCTATTTGATTCAATGTATATAAAGCCTTAGGTGATACTATTTGCATTCCGGAAAAAGCCAACTGACACAGACCGGCAGTTACCAACCCTTCGGGGCGAACAGCACCCGTCTGTATATTGGTCCAACCCCTTAACATCCTATTGTTGTCAAAAAGCAAATATCGGGACGTATGACGACTGCTGACTACCAACAACGCCAACTCATCTTTATAAGCCGCCGATAATTCCGCCAATTTGATATTGGACAAAATATCCACATTAAGTACCAACAGCGGCTCATCTATGTCGTTCTCTTGCAGCACCTTCCTCAATCCGCCTCCAGTATCGAGCAATCTATCCGTCTCATCAGAAAGAGTTATATGGCAACCAAAATTATAGTTCTCATTAAGGAAATGTCGTATCTGCTCAGCCTTGTGATGTACATTTATATAGATATTATCTATACCTGCTTTTTTCAGTTTCTCTATCTGCCATTGCAGCAGTGGTTTACCATTGACAGGCACCAATGCTTTCGGCATCGTGTCTGTCAACGGACGCAAACGCGTTCCTAATCCCGCTGCAAAAATCAAGGCTTTCATAACTGTCGTTGCCAATTCTGTTCTCTATGAATAAGTTGCACCGTCACTCCGAACTTGGTATGGATATGTTCCGCCATCTTCTCCGCTGCATAAACCGAGCGGTGTTGCCCGCCCGTGCAACCAAAACTAACCATAAGGTGCTGAAAGCCGCGATCTATATAGCGTTTGACGCTCGCGTCCACCAACTTATATGCCGCCTCAAGAAAAGGCATCATTTCCCCATCGTCCTCTATAAAACGTATAACAGGTTCGTCCAAACCCGTATAAGTCTTATATCTCTCATACTTGCCGGGGTTATTCACGGCACGACAATCAAATACAAAGCCTCCTCCGTTACCGCTGTCATCGGCAGGAATACCCTTCTTATAAGAGAAACTATATACCCTCACCACCAACGGTTTCTTCATTGCCACTTCCTTAAACTGCTTCAAATCAACTAATCTGCACAGTACCGACAATAAGTATGAATACGGCAACTCCTCCTCGTTGGCTTCTTCAAGCCAATGACGGAGATTATCAATAGCATAAGGTATGGATTGTAAGAAATGCGGTTTCTTCTCAAAATAACCTCGAAAACCGTAGGCACCTAAAACCTGTAAGGTGCGGAAAAGAACAAAATGACGAAGGTTGCTTCTGAAAACACTTTCATCAATCGAAAGGTATTGTTTGAGTTCGTCTAAATACTCGTCAATCAATTCCTGACGCAAATCATCGTGAAAATTGGCTTTTGCCTGCCATAAGAAAGAAGCCACATCATAACAAATAGGACCTCTACGACCTCCCTGAAAGTCAATAAAATACGGCTCGCCTTTGTATATCATCACGTTACGGCTTTGAAAGTCGCGATACATAAAGGCTTGATACGGACTATCCACCAGTATGGCAGCCAACTGCTCAAAATCGCTCTCTAACCTATCCTCCTGAAACTCCAACTCGGTGGCTTTAAGAAAGCAGTACTTGAAATAGTTAAGATCCCAAAACACACTGCGACTATTAAACGAAGGCTGAGGATAACAGTTGCCGTAATCCATACCCTCATCACCCTTTATTTGAAACTTCGCCAAAGATCTTATCGTCTTGCGAAGTATTGCCTTCTCCTCCTCACAGAACACGCCCGTCTTTCTGCCATCGGAGATATAGTCAAACAAGAGCGTACTGCCTAAATCCTGTTGGATATAATACATTTCGTCATCGCTTTGAGCAAAGACCTTGGGAACCGGCAAACCTTGACTTCGGAAATGATTTGCCATATACAGGAAGGAATGATTCTCCTCCCTATTCGTCCCTTCCACGCCAA
>CAMVHW010000159.1 GCA_947167395.1 uncultured Bacteroidales bacterium | reverse complement strand
TTCAACACGGACGTGGAGTGTTGTGCGTACCACTGTTGGAAGAACGTTGTGCCGAATTGGGACTTATACACCAAGTAGCCAACAACACTTCTATGCTCGGTACACCATTCACCGTTACCGTGGATAAACTGGAAGGTTGCACCACCGGTGTCAGTGCTGCCGACCGTGCTGCCACCATTCGTGCTCTCGCCGACCCGCAATCCACACCTGACACATTCGGCAGACCCGGACATATCAATCCTCTTTACGCTCAATCACGCGGAGTGCTGCGCCGTGCCGGACATACAGAAGCCTCTATCGACCTTATGCGACTTGCCGGACTCAAACCCGCTGCCGCACTCATCGAAATAATGAACGAGGACGGAACAATGGCACGTATGCCGCAATTAGAGATAGTGGCTGAACAGTACAACCTCAAACTGATAAGCATAAAAGACCTTATCGCTTATCGCCTCAGCCATCCCTTCCTTTCCGAAGCCAATACCTCGCCTGCCGAAAGAGCCGCAATGGAAGGTATTCTCGTGGAAAGAGGTGAAACAGTCTTCCTCCCTACTGCTTATGGTGAATTCAGTCTCACCCCCTTCCGCCAACTGAGCAACGGACTGGAACATATAGTTCTTACCAAAGGCGAATGGCAAGCCGACGAACCTGTACTCTGCCGTGTTCATAGTTCGTGTATGACAGGAGATATATTAGGCTCCAAACGCTGCGACTGCGGAGAACAACTGCACGAAGCAATGCGTATGATTGAGAAAGAAGGCAAAGGCATACTGGTCTATATGAACCAAGAAGGACGAGGCATAGGACTGATGAATAAGATACGTGCATATAAACTGCAAGAACAAGGCGATGACACGGTGGAAGCCAATATACATCTCGGTTTTCAACCCGACGAGAGAGACTATGGCGTAGGTGCACAAATCCTTCGACAAATGGGAGTTAAGAAACTGCGACTCTTGACCAATAATCCCGTTAAACGTGTGGGCTTGGAAAGTTATGGCATAGAAATTGTAGAGAATATAGCAATAGAGGTTCAACCTAACCCCTACAATGAACGCTACATGCGTACGAAAAAAGAAAAAATGCATCATTCACTTAAACTTGTTTGAACTATGAACACACGACTATTTCTCCTCATTTCGCTGTTGGCAATACTTCCTTTTGCCGCAACAGTAAGAGCCGATGAAACAATAACCGTGTCGGCTAACAGTCAAGACATCTCGGACAACCTCGACCTCAGAGCCGTGGCAACCCTGTTTGGCGAAGTGAATAATCTGGAAGAGTTTGAAAACGAACTCAATTCGAGCGAACGACACCTAAATAACCTCGACCTGAACGGTGATGGCATTGTCGATTACCTCAGAGTGGTGGAAATAGGTGAAGGTCAGAACCGCTTAATCGTTTTGCAGGCTGTGCTCGCAAAAGATATATACCAAGATGTGGCTTCCATCTACGTTGAGCGTCAGGAAGACAACTCGGTAACCATACAAGTGGTAGGCGATGAATACCTATATGGCACCAACTACATTATTGAACCTGTATATATCTATCGTCCTGTTATTTACGATTGGTTTTGGGGACCTGCGTGGGTATGCTGGAACTCGCCTTTCTTCTGGGGATACTACCCTCCTCACTATTTAGCCTACGAGCCTTGGATTTGGCACCAATACCACGCTCATATCCACTCTTTCCACCACCATCACCCCCGTTGCAGTTACCACTATGCCAACGTTCCTCGTCCGGGTATGATGTCGATGCGCAGCGGTCGTCAAGCCGAAAGAGTAATCCGCAACGACTGGGCACAAGCACATCCTAATCAGAACTTTACTGCACGCGCCACCTCACGCGGCAGCCAAGCCACCAATGCGCACCAAATGACCACAGAGAGAAGACGCACCGCAAGAGGCAATAACGGAGATAACGGCTCGCAAAATGTGGCTTCACGCCCCAATAGGACGGCTGCACAAAACACCGAAAACCGTACCTTCGGAAGCACCAATACAAGAGCCTCGGTGGCTAACAACAGAAGTGAGAACAACCGCACCGCAACACGCGCTACTGCTTCCAATAACAGCAACATACGCACTAACACAACTTCAACCAACTCACGTGCTTCGGTCAGCAACAACTCACGCAGTAGCAACAACAGCACCAATAACCGAACATCCACTCGTGCCACTGCTTCCAATAACAGCAACATACGCACTAACACTACTTCAACCAACTCACGTGCTTCGGTCAGCAACAACTCACGCAGTAGCAATAACAGCACCAACAACCGAACAACCACACGAGCCACTTCAACCAATAGCAGCAACATACGCTCGTCGTCAAGCAACAGCAGTATGCGCTCGTCATCGCCAAGTCACTCATCATCAAGCGGCAGCCCCTCACGAGCCACATCAAGCAGCAGCGGAGGTGTAAGAAGTAGCCGCAGATAAAAAGAAAAAGGTATGCTTTTCAACTCACTTGCCTTTTCCGTATTTCTCCCCATAGTGTTCATACTCTATTGGGGAGTTTTCGGTTACTTAATGCGCAACTGCAAACAACAAGTGAAGTGGCAAAACCTCTTTATCATTATTGCAAGTTATGTCTTCTATGGCTGGTGGAATTGGCGTTTACTCCTGCTTATCGCTTTCACCTCATTCTGCTCGTGGGGAAGCGGACTGCTGATTGGAAAATATGTTTCTTCCGGTCAATTAGAGAACGAAAATAAAAAAGCCAAGTTATGGCTGACGCTGAATATCATCCTTAACCTTGGTATTCTAACAGTTTTTAAGTATTACGATTTCTTCGTTTCGGAAATAGGGCAACTCTTTGGTATCAACACTGATAGCCTCTTACTCCGCCTCATTCTGCCGGTCGGCATCTCTTTCTATACTTTTCAAGCCCTATCCTACTCTATCGATGTCTATCGCGGTAAGATTGAGCCGACCAAAGACATTATTGCTTTCTTCGCTTTTATCGGTTTCTTTCCGCAGTTGGTGGCAGGACCTATCGAACGTGCCACTAATCTCCTTCCACAATTCCTACGCAAAAGACAATGCAGTTTTGACGCTGCTGCCGATGGTATGCGTTTGCTGCTTTGGGGACTGTTCAAGAAAGTGGTCATTGCCGATGCCTGCGCCCAATATGTGGACACTGTCTTTGCCGATATCAGTGCTTACTACGGCAGCAGTCTGTTGCTGGCTGCATTCCTATTCACCATTCAGATATATGCCGACTTTTCCGGTTACAGCGATATGGCTATCGGTATAGCACAACTATTTGGCATTCAACTGACTCGCAACTTCAACAACCCATATTTCAGCCGC
>CAMVHW010000158.1 GCA_947167395.1 uncultured Bacteroidales bacterium | reverse complement strand
ACGCCAATGCTCTGCGCGCGATCGTATATCTGGATGATATACCGCTCGAACTGGTGCATAGTTTTGTTACCCTTCCTAACGACATCGCCATCCAAGGTGCTATACGTGCGTCTGCTACGGTGGATGGGTTACCCCATAAAACAGATATATCTGCCGAAGTGAAACCCCTTGGCGTGGCGGCCCAATACAAACCCTACGAGATCGGTATCAGTCTAGGTCAGACACCCATCATCATGCAGCATAACCATATCGATCTCAACGGCTTACCTGTCTATGCTGCCGATAGCACCTACCTCGCGCTCTACGGAGGGCTTGATCTTGATAGTATGCGTCTTAATGTAAATGTGGTTGCCGATAGTTTGGCTCCTGTCAAACTTACTCCTGATGGTTCATTCCCCGTCTATGGCGACCTCGCTACCGACATAAGAGGACGAGTTACAGGACCGCTCGACTCCATAGTGGCTGATGTGGACATTATCATATTGCCTACCACGGACATTACTTATCCTATTGACAAAAAGAACCTTGCACAAGTCAAACCTCATGGTACGGTTAATGTTAGATACATAACAGCGGATAGCGTGCCTCTTGCTTTGGGCGGAAGAATCAATGTGGATGACGGTATTGTCAAGTATTCACCCAAAGCATATCCAGTAATGCCCTTTAAGGTCGATTCAGGCAGTAATGTGGCTTTCAACGGTCCGCTTGGCAAAACACAACTCAACGTGTCGGCTTCGCAGAAAGTGAAGGCAGATGTTGACTCCAAAGGAGCAGGAGCAAGACGAGTGAATTTCACCACAGGAGTCAGGGTAAAAGGCGAACTGGATTCTATAGGTATCAATTCTCTCGGCTTCTTCCTCGAAGCCCCCGGTGATGAAGCCGTTTCGCGCGAATTGGCTGCCGCAGACGAAGGTACACGTGAAGGACTGGCGGCTATGTTGCTCACTACCGGTATGTATCTCGGACAAACTAACGAAGCAGCACAAAAAGAAGGCTACGCACTCTCATCTATCGTCAATAGCCGTATCAATGCCGCTATCTCCAATTCCAAAATGGGCAAGTTTATGGATGTCGATTTTAGTGCCGGCTCAAAAAAGACCGACATCACTTTGAGCAAGTCCTTCCTTGACGGCAAACTGCGACTCACCATCGGCTCTTCTATCTCCGATAACCCCGAAGAGAACGAAACAAAAGGACTACTCTCCAATATATCAGCCGACTATAAACTGACCAAGGACGGCAATGTATCGCTGCGACTATATTCCAAACGAGATAAGAACAACGTATTGGAGGGTGAACTATATAAGTCAGGAATAGGAATCAGAACCAATAAAGAATGGAAACGCTTGGAGTCATACCAAGGTGATAGCCTGTTCCGCACGCACGGTTTTACTGCCGATGCCGGACTGGTCTATCGCTCTAATAACTCGCTCGGTCCCGACCTTTCACTCAAATACGCACTCAAAAACGTACTCGGCAAAGGCGAAACATTTACATTGAAAGGCAATGGAGCATACTATTGGGCACTGAGAAACAGACACCCCGGAGACCCCAAGAAAACAGATACTTATAAACTGGGTGTCAATTCCGCGCTCACCTTCCCCTATTTGCACTGGGCAGGAGATAATAACCCGGACGGAGATACCAAGTATATGTTGGGCTATCAGTATGAGAACATTGCCGGTGGCTATGGCGTACATAAACTGACCGGCGGATTCACCTATTTCTTCCACTCTGAACAAAATCCGTATATCACACACGCTTTCACGCCATTCAACCTATCCGTAGTGAAAATGAAAGCCGAATCGGCTAATCTGTTGGATAAGGCTGCCGAATACCCGCAACTGATTAAAGTGATTGCGGGAGACGAATTCTCTCCAACGATAGGGTATAATTTCACCTACAACGACTACCGCTCCAAACGACCGGTTAACACTTTCTTGGACCTTGGTATAAAAGAGGCAGGCAACCTTATCAATGCTATCTACTGCGCCTTCGGTCGCAAATGGGACGATATGGATAAACCGCTCGGTAACATAACCTTCAACCAATTCGTCAAACTCTCTGCCGAACTACGTAATAAGTACAACCTGACAGACCAAGTATCTATTGCCACTCGCCTGTTTGCCGGCACGAACATCCCCCTCGGTAACTCGTTGTTCGCTCCGCTCTCTGAGTCTTTCTACGCAGGTGGTCCGCAAGGTATGCGCGCTGCCGCACCGTACGCCTATGGACCCGGTAACTTCTATTCTGCCAAATACAATCAAAACTTCTTCCACGCCGGAGATGTCAAACTTGAAGCCAACCTCGAACTGCGATTCCCCATAGTATGGAAAATATACGGTGCAGCATTCCTCGATGCAGGCAACGTATGGAGTTGGTACTCACTCAACGACCTCTTTAAGGCTGCAGGATATGAGAATTATCTCACCGTGTTGGAAATACCGCAGACGCTATACGACGGACTCTATAATAACCCTGAATTTGCCAAACAAATCGCTCTCGGTACAGGTGCCGGACTGCGTCTCGACCTCGACGGACTCGTTGTCCGACTCGACCTCGGTGTTGCCATTCACTCGCCTTACCAAATGTATCAATACGACAAACAAGGCAAACCCGACACAACAAAACCTATCACAACCTACTACAATATACCCTCCTTCTATGACGCACTACGCTTCAACTTCGGCATAGGCTACCCATTCTAACATTCAACGACATTTCCAAAAGTCATTACTTGCCGCATTGGTCTCGTGTATTGAAGAATATCTATGATGACTATCCCGAACTGTATATCGCCTATATAGTCCCTTGTATGAAGACATTACTTATTCTACCATGGTGAATACCGAATACAAAGTGTTCAACCAAATCCCTCTTTGGCTGTTCGGTAGGATATACCGATTTCCGATAATTTGCTTTTCATAAAATATGAAATTATGCAATTTTCTGAAAATCTTACTCAATTTTTTGATAGTTGGTAATTAACTTGTAACTTTGCGCGCTTTATTACCATATAAGTATATAACTGTTAAAATATAACGTATATGAAATTCAATGTATCCAGCGGTAAGTTGTTTACCCAACTGCAAGCGCTCAGTCGCGTTATCGTGCCCAAATCGGCAACTCCTATATTGGAGGATATCCTCTTTGATTTACAAGCCAATACGCTTACTTTGACTGCCTCTGACGGCGAGATAACCATTCGCACTTCCATTGAAGTGGACGAAGCACAAGGTGAAGGCAAAGTGGCTTTTGACGGCAAACTGCTTGTAGAAACAATTAGAGCCTTTTCAGAGCAACCCCTGACCTTCAATATCGAC
>CAMVHW010000157.1 GCA_947167395.1 uncultured Bacteroidales bacterium | reverse complement strand
GTTGCCAACGCCTGCTTCGACACCCTGCAAAAAATAGGTTGGCCCGAAGGACGCATTCCGCTCGCTATGGCTACAATATACCTCGCCACATCTCAAAAAAGCAATTCCGCCTATTTGGCTATCGACAGTGCACTGCAAGAAGTGAAGAACAGTGGCAATCAGCCCGTTCCACTCCATCTGAGGAATGCACCTACCGACCTTATGAAGGAACTGGGATATGGAGAAGGATATAAATACGCTCATGACTACCCTAATCATTTCGTTAAACAACAGTTCCTGCCCGATGAACTGCAAGGCAAGCATTTTTGGGAGCCACAAGGCAGTCCCCAAGAACAGAAAATGGCAGACTGGATGAAACATCTGTGGCAAAAAGAATAAGATGAAGCAAGGAGTGTATGTACATATACCGTTTTGCGTCAGCCGCTGCAAATACTGCGATTTCTTCTCAACCACCGACCTCAATAAGAGGCACTTATACATAGAGGCAGTGGCAGAAGAAATACGCTTGAGAGAAAAAGAGAAACAAGAGATACAAACCATATACTTCGGCGGCGGCACACCGTCGTTATTAAGCACCGAAGAGATAAAGACCCTTCTTGACTCTATCGGCACAGAACAAGCAACGGAAATAACCATAGAAGCCAATCCGGGGGATCTCAATATTGACAAACTGAATGAACTGCGCAATATAGGAATCAACCGTATCAGCATAGGCGTGCAGTCCTTTGACGACAATATGCTGACGCTTATCGGCAGACGGCACAATAGTGAGCAAGCCAAGAGAAGCATACAAATGGCTCAAAACGCCGGCTTTGACAACATATCAGCCGACCTTATGTACGGCTTGCCCAATCAGACTATGGAGCAGTGGCAACAAGACGTGAGGCAAATGTTGTCAATGAACGTAAAACATATAAGTTGCTACTGCCTCACATACGAACAAGGTACTCCGCTCTATCGCAGCAAAGTGCAAGGACTGATAGCCGAACAAGACGAAGACCTGATGAACGAGATGTACGATTGGCTCTGCACTATTCTGTCCGAAAACGGCTACGAGCATTACGAAGTGAGCAACTTCGCCAAACCGAACTTCTGCTCGCAGCATAACAGCAACTACTGGAACGACACACCATATATAGGAATAGGAGCAGGAGCACATAGTTATTCTATCAATAAAGACACAAGAACGAGAAGTTGGAACTGCTGCAATATAGACAAATATATTGACCTCATTATGGTAAAGCACCAACTTGCCATAGAGGAAGAGGAGATTATAGGCGATGACACACACCTTATGGAACAAATAATGTTAGGTATGCGCACGAGGCAGGGAGTGGAGAAAAACATTTTTGAAAAACAAAATGATAAAAGAACAATGCAGAACATAAGGCGATTCATAAGTGAAGGCCTTTTAAGAGATAACGGCACACACTTTGTTGCTACCCAAAAAGGACTGCATCTGCTTAACTTAATAATTGAAGAATTAGTGTAATTTTCGTTATACCGACATAACGAAACAAAGAGATACTACATCATTATGAGAAAAAAGATTACTATTATTTTTTGGTCATTATTTATAATTGGTTGCCTGACGGTATGCGGTTTGTTTGTGGCAATCACCAAGGGTTGGATAGGCTATTTGCCTCCATTGGAAGAATTGCAGAACCCAAAGAACAGATACGCCAGTGAGATATTTACTGCTGATATGCAATCGCTTGGTCGCTACTATCGCTATGAGAACCGTATTGGCGTACAGTTCAATGAGTTGTCGCCCTATCTCATAGACGCACTCATCGCCACGGAAGATGTTAGATATAAACAACATACGGGCGTTGACTTCAAGTCTTTCTTCCGTGCCTTGCTCACCTTCGGTAAGGCAGGCGGCGGCTCCACTATCACTCAACAGTTGGCTAAACAACTATGGTCACCACGAGCCAACAACACACTCGAAAGGGCTATGCAGAAACCCATAGAATGGGTGATTGCCACCAAACTGGAACGACTATATTCCAAAGATGAGATAATGCTGATGTACTTCAATCAGTTCGACTTCCTCTATAACGCCGTGGGAATAAAGTCGGCAGCACAAGTGTATTTTGCCACCACTCCCGACAAACTCAAACTGGAACAGGCTGCAATGTTGGTAGGTATGTTCAAGAACCCGGCTCTATACAACCCCATCCGTCGTCCCGAACGAACAGAGCAACGACGCAACATAGTGCTTGACCAAATGTGTAAATACGACTATATAACCCAAGAGGTATGCGACTCCGTAAAAGCCATACCTCTGACCCTCACCTATCGCTCGGTGGATCACAAACAAGGTATGGCACCCTATTTCCGCGAATACCTGCGTCAGATACTCACTGCCAAAGAACCCAAAGAGAGCAACTATCCGGAATGGAACAAACAGCAATACCTGATAGACCAACAGCAATGGGATAATAATCCTCTATACGGCTTCTGCAACAAGAACAAGAAGCCCGATGGCACAACCTACGACCTTTATCAGGACGGCTTGCGTATATACACCACCATCGACTCGCGTATGCAACAATATGCCGAACAAGCAGTTAGCGAACACATGCAAGATATGCAAAAACGCTTCTTCCGCGAAAAGAAAAACAAATCGTATGCTCCCTTCTCACGTAGTTTGAGCAAAGAAGAGATTAACGACATAATGAAACGCACCATGCGACAAACCGACCGCTATCGCGCTCTCAAAAAACAAGGACTCAACGAACAAGAGATAAATAATATCTTCGACACACCGGTTGAGATGCGTGTATTCTCTTACGATGGTTTGATAGACACAATGATGTCGCCTATGGATTCCATACGCTGGAACAAGCATTTCCTTCGTTGCGGCTTTATGTCAATAGAAGCACATTCGGGACACGTAAAAGCCTACGTTGGCGGACCTAACTTCTCTTATTTCCAATACGATATGGCAACTATGGGTCGCCGTCAGGTAGGCTCAACTATCAAGCCTTACCTATATACATTGGCAATGGACGAAGGTATGTGGCCCTGCGATAAGACCGTCAATGATGCCGTTACGCTTATCGACGGCAACGGTCAGGCTTGGACTCCTCGCGACGACCATACCAAGAATCGTGGCGACACCGTAACACTCCAATGGGGCTTACAACAGTCCAGTAACTGGATCAGTGCCTACCTCATGTCGCTCTTCACACCCGAACAATTAGTTCGCCTTATGCGCTCATTCGGCATACAAGGGCAGTTGGATCCGGTAGTGAGCCTATGTCTTGGTCCGTGCGAAGTGAGCGTACAAGAGATGGTGGATGCCTACACAACCTTCCCCAATAAAGGCATACGCACCGAACCACTGT
>CAMVHW010000156.1 GCA_947167395.1 uncultured Bacteroidales bacterium | reverse complement strand
ATATTGATGTCATAAGGACCGTACGTTGTATAATCTACCTGCGACTCAATACCCAAGATTTTTTTTACCACCGTCCCCGGGTTCTCGTCAAAGAATTTGGTTGTTCCGTCCGTTACCTTCAAGTTCTTCAATCCTGTCGGTGTGCGCTTGGCTTCAAAGGTAATCTGCGACCCCGGTCCCAATAAATCAAACGACTTATTGCCGATAGTGTTTATCGAGTTCTCGTTTTCTTCATACAATACATACCACGTTCCATCCACCTTCATTCCTTCGCCGCTGTCTTTCCATATAGCCCACATTGGCAAACTGAACATAACTGAAACGATTATCAATACCAAAGACTTAATCTCTTGAAATGTAGAACTTACTTTGCTGAACATATTATTTTCTTTTTTTTATTTCTGTTTCTATTCCAATGCGCATACTGCACACCATATCACGCAGCAAAAGTATATGCACAAAAAAGAGCCACCAAAAAAGTGACTCATTTTCATAGTTGTAGAATATCAAATCTTATAAATAGTAAATTTCTACTCCTTATATAACGCGTATGTGTGCATATAAATCTTAAAAAATGATATCTTTACTTGTCATTTTTCGGCTCCTTCATCACTGCCAGAAAGGCTTTGGGGATAGGTGTTTGGAAGTGCATTCGCTCACCCGTTACAGGGTGCTTAAACTCCAGCACCCGAGCGTGTAAGCAGAGCCTGTCGGCAGGAGAAAAATCATTACCGTGACCGTACTTCCTATCACCCAAAACAGGATGACCCTTCGATGCCAAATGAACACGTATCTGATTGGTGCGACCCGTTTCCAAATGCAACTCAACCAACGACAAAGATGTCTCTTTCAGCACCTTATAGTTGGTTACTGCAAGCACTCCGCCGTCATCCACAGGCGATGAATACACCATTGCGTGCTTCTTATCCTCTGTGAACCACGAACGTATCTGACCCTCTTTCTTCTCAAACAAACCTTCTGCTACGGCTATATACGTTCGTTGCGTTACTATCTCACGCCACCTCTCACGCATATAATGCTGCAAATCCTCACTCTTGGCAAAAACCAACAACCCCGAAGTCTCCCTGTCTAACCGATGAACAACAAACACTCCCGCCCTCGGATTCTGCTTCCTCACAAAGGCTCGCAAAATAGAATATGCCGTCGTTTCTTTTGACCCCGCCTGCGAAGGAACAGTCAGCAAACCCTCTTTCTTTTCCACTACAATCAAATGCTCATCCTCATACACCATCTTCAGTTTGGGATGCTTCAAATCGCCGGTCGTCCTACCACGGCTTACTATCACTCGATCCCCTTGCTTCAATGGTGTGTCGTGACGTGTCTGTACCTTACCGTTTACCGACACTTGTCTATGTTGCAACCACTGCTTGGCACTCGTTCTTGAAGTGCCTACAACCTCCTGAAAATATGCCAATAAGGTACTTGGCTCTTTCACTATATATTCCGTGCCGTTGCTCTTTCTCTTGCTTGGTTGAGTAGCAACGACAATACTTGATTTATGTGATGACAAATTAGGTTTCATATCTCTTATACTTATCTATTTCAGCCGCAAAAATACAGCATATTATCTCGCAAACAAAAAATGTTTTTTCGTTTTCCAAATGATTGACCTATTTTTGCCCCCGATGGCATATAGCCAACCTATTGAATAGATATGCCAATCAATAATCTGAATAATCATTACAAGTATTATTATGAACCATCTCAAACTCGCTGTCTATAATGTCTTTATGTTAAGCCTGTTGCTAACTCTTCTGTCTTGTCATCGCACCTCGCAAGCCGACCAAATGCGTAGGCAGATGTACGAAAAAGACAGCCTTCAGTATATTCAAGCACTTAGTACACGCAACTATTCCGACTCAATGTTGCAAGTGCTTATGCCACAGGTCGACCCGCTGCTCCAACAATTCAAATATGAGAAAAATGACGACTATGAGCAGCATGGGCATTATGTTCATAAACTCCTCACCACTGACCGTAACACCTCGCGTAATTACCTGCAAGCATACGTGACCGACGATAACCACCTGACACTGCAAAGTTATTACTTTGGCTCACAGCCGCTTAACCAACATACTGTCAAACTGACAATAGGTGAAGATTTTGTTCAAGCACAAGGACATAACCATACCTTCCAAGCCGAAGGTAATTACGAAATACTGACTATTCCTGAAAACGATGCACTGCGATTATTGGAACAGATTGCCGCTCATAACGAAGAGCGAATCAAAGTGTCGCTACTGGGCAAAAGAGAACAAATCTACTATTTGCAAACCAATGAGAAACAGGCTCTTGCCGACACCTATCGTCTTGCCGTCATTATGCAAGATATTGCCACTCTTGAACGCTCCGTCCTGACTGCCAATAATGTAATAGAAAAACAACAACGAAAGCACAACTTTCAATAAAAAGCACTTTCCAAGATAGCAAAAATATACTAAAATCTCTCTTTTTTTAACTTTTTGTCGCTTTTTATTTGGTTGTTTTCAAATCCGCTTATACCTTTGCGCCCACATTAACCGATTAACCCCATAGTGCTTGACTTGTCAAGCCCTTTGTTTACCTTAAAAAATTACAAATATGAAAAACAATCGCATTACTATTCTCTATGCCCTATTTGTCGGTATCTATGCCGTCAATTTCTTAGGGGCATATATTTTTTCCCTTTAACCGTTTTTCATTTCCCTGTTCAACGCTCTTGCAATAACTGCAATAGCCAACACGCAGTAACCAACACGCAGTTACAAATCGACCTTTGACATATTGGATTACCGTAAAATTGACGTTCTTTCAACGAAAAAGTTGAAAAATGTTTGTATTATTCAAAGCAAAGCAGTACTTTTGCAGGCGTCTTTTGGAGCGCGGTCGTCCTCGCCCGCAACCAAAACAAAAACTGATAATAACAGATTTGTTATATAGAAGGCGATAATCATACAAACAAGAACAATGATAGCAACCATTGCGGAAGTGGAACGCTTCCTGAACGATTTTCACCAGAAAGTGAAAGTGTTTGACATCATCTTTATGGATGACAGGGAGAAGAACATACAAGCCCTGCGTGATTTGAACATCACACGCGCCGTCCGTATAGAGATAGTGAAAACCATCACGGTGGAGGATTATTCCGAATGACCTATCAAGAACCTGCTGAACCGTTTGGGCGATTTGTGGGTGTTCGGTAAGGATGTGAACGGATAAGAGGTGTATATCAAAATCTGTTACGGGCTGCCAAACCGCTCAACCATCTGCGTTTCGTTCCACATATCGGAACACCCTATGAATTATCCTTATAAGAAAGGAGGTACAAAATGAAAAGTATGCTTACAGAAGGCGAAGCCG
>CAMVHW010000155.1 GCA_947167395.1 uncultured Bacteroidales bacterium | reverse complement strand
AAAGTAAAGGATATTCACCACCTGCATATATGGGCATTATCAACTACGCAGAATGCACTCACCGCTCATATAATGATAGACTCTCTCAGCGATATGCACGAGGTTAAACATAGTATCAAGCACCTGTTGAACGAAGCACATATAGGTCATTCCACCTTGGAATTTGAAACATCCGACGAGGCTTGTTCCGACAAAGATTGCGATTGTGCATAAACAGATAATCAAATCAATACATATATGAAACGGATACTTTTATTTACTCTTATGGCAATGCTTATAACCGGTTGTAAGACCGATAAGTCCGCAGATAACGGGCAGGAACAGAACACCGCTATTTATACTATTCTTACTCGTGTCAGTGTGCGCCATTTCACAGGCGAGAAAATCAGCGACGAACAAGTGCAGACTCTCTTGCGTTGCGCTATGGCTGCTCCGTCGGCTGTCAATAAGCAGCCGTGGGCATTCGTGGTGGTTAAGGACGAAGCCTTGTTGCAACGGATAGGCGAAACGTTCCCTAACAGTTGCTGCGGTCGTGGTGAGAGTTGTGCTTTTGTCTTGTGCGGAGACTTGCAGAAAGCCTTTGAACCCGTACCCGACTTTTGGGTTAACGACGTGTCGGCTGCTACAGAGAACCTCCTTCTGGCTGCTCACGCTATGGGATTGGGAGCCGTATGGACAGGCTTGCACCCTAATATGGAGAGAGTTAAGCAGGCACAGGAGTTGTTCCAAATGCCTGAACATATAGTGCCGCTTTGTATAGTACCCGTAGGTGTGCCCGCAGAGCAACCTGAGGTGAAAGACAAGTGGAACGAGTCGCTTATTCACTATAATGTGTGGTAAAGCATAATAAGTCATTTCTATCACTTTTTTAATTGATTACATATATGAAAGGAATCATTCTTGCCGGCGGTAGCGCAACACGCTTGTACCCTCTTAGTAAGGCTATCAGCAAACAGATAATGCCGGTTTATGACAAACCGATGATATACTACCCCTTGTCAACACTTATGTTGGCAGGTATTCGTGAGGTACTGATCATATCCACTCCTCGCGACCTGCCTATGTTTGAGGAGTTGTTGGGCGATGGCAGTCGTTTAGGAATGAAGTTGGAGTATAAGGTTCAACTCGTGCCTAACGGTTTGGCACAGGCTTTCGTGCTTGGCAAAGATTTTCTGCAAGGCGAACCCGGTTGCTTGATTTTGGGCGACAATATGTTCTACGGTCAAGGCTTCACTCAAATGCTTCGTTCGGCTGTTCAGTCGTTGGAGAACAATAAAGGTGCTTATATCTTCGGTTATGAAGTCAGCGACCCGCGTGCGTATGGAGTGGTGGAGTTTGACGAACAAGGCAAGGTGTTGAGCCTTGAAGAGAAGCCCCAGCAGCCCAAGAGCAACTATGCCGTCCCGGGACTGTATTTCTACGACAACACCGTATGCGACAAGGCAGCAGCCTTGCAGCCTTCGGCACGAGGTGAGTATGAGATAACCGACCTTAATAAACTCTATCTGTCAGAAGGTACACTTAAGGTGCAACTCTTCGGTCGTGGCTTTGCATGGCTCGATACGGGTAACTGCGACAGCCTCTTGGAAGCCAGCAACTTCATTGCCACCATACAGAACCGTCAAGGCTTTTATGTGGCTTGTATAGAGGAGATTGCTTGGCGAAACGGCTGGATTGACACAGACCGATTGGCTGCCTTGGGTAAGGAAATGAAAACGGCATACGGCCGCTACTTGGAGCATCTGGCAAGTAAGTAATCCTTATGTCCTCTTTTTCCCTGAAAATAGTTGTAACTATTGCGATTGTGTGTCTTATGGCGTGCCATAAGACACAACCGCAGATACCTACTCGCCACGGACAGAAAAGAGAAACGCCTGCCGACACGTTATTGCTCAAAGCCATAGAAACGAATCAGCGACTGGCACAAGAAGCCGATAAAGCCATAAGCAATTATGCCAACGAAGGTTATGCCCAATACGAAACAGGCTTTTGGGCAAAGACCCTGCGCGAGGTGGACAATCCGCTGCAAGAAGGAGAGAAGGTGATGGTTCACTATCGCGTGTATAGTATGGACGATGTGCTGTTGGAAGACATACGCGAAGCGGTGGTTATGGGTAAAAGCACGCGTATTCAGGCGGTTACAGAAGCCTTATATATGATGGAAAGAGGTGAAAAAGTCAGCCTGATAGTGCCGTGGTACTTGGCATACGGAGCAACAGGCAACGAAACGGTAGCTCCTTACACCAACCTGCGAGTGGAACTGGAAGTGGAAAAATAAAAAAGATAAAAACATATAAGATGAAAATATACAGAGTAATAAGTCTTTTACTGTTGGCACTGTTGTGTTATTCGTGCGCCAATAATACTTATTCCGAATTGCGTAAGAGCGAGAATCGACTCATCGACAGTTATATCAAGCGTTACGGTCTTCGCGTGGCAAGCACAATGCCAAATGTGCCGCAAGGTCAGTATTGGGACAAAGACCTGTATGTAACGCTGACCAATTACGACAATCTTTATTTCCATCTTAACTCAAAGGTGGATTCAACAGCCGCTCACGCTATCATATTGGGTGATAAGGTCAATGTGCGTTTCCGTAAATATACGCTCGATACCTATGCCGACACTATCAGTTATTGGACCACGGACGATGCCGGTGAGCCTATTACGCTCACAGTCGGTTCTACATCGGGCGACTATAACTGCACCGGTTGGCAGGCTGCCATAATGGCTATGGCTTACGAGGGCGAATGTACTATTATATGCCCCAGCGTGTATGGAACGAGTGCGGACAACTCGGCGGTCAAACCGTATTGCTACGACCTGCGTGTAACCAAGAAAAGATAAGACATAAATATAAAAACAACAGAATATGAGTTTAGTAAAAAGTATATCAGGCATTCGAGGCACCATTGGCGGTCGCGTTGGCGACGGCTTGAGTGCAGTAGATATAGTTCGTTTCACAGCCGCATACGCCGTTCAGCGTAGGAAGGCATTGCCGGACAATAACAAGATTGTGGTAGGCAGGGACGCACGTATAAGCGGTGAGATGGTGGATAAACTGGTTTGCGGAACGCTGATGGCTATGGGATACGATATAGTCAATATAGGTATGGCAACCACTCCCACAACCGAGTTGGCTGTAACGGCTGAAAAGGCTGCCGGAGGTATCATACTGACTGCCAGTCATAACCCTAAACAGTGGAACGCACTCAAACTGCTGAACGAACAAGGCGAGTTCCTCAATGACGCTGAAGGCAAAGAGGTACTCTCTATTGCCGAGAAAGAGGACTTCTGCTTTGCCGATGTGGATCATCTGGGCAGGCAGACAGAGAAAGACTATCTCCAATACCATATCGACCGTGTGTTG
>CAMVHW010000154.1 GCA_947167395.1 uncultured Bacteroidales bacterium | reverse complement strand
CATAAGTTCCTCAAACGCGGTCGCTCACTCACCCTCACGGGCAATATCCAACTGACTGACACCAAGGGACAAACTCAGACCTATGCTTACGACAATATAGGCGACACCGCCACTGTCAATCAGAATACCAACTCCGGCAGCGATGCTCTTAATATGAACCTTCGCGGCTCATACGTGGAACCTATTTATGGCAAGAACCATTTCTTGGAAACGACTATTTTGATAGGTTCCAACCTGCGCAAAAGCGAGAAAGACCAGTATGACTATGACCTCTCGACTAAGCAATATGAGTACAACAACGACTATTCCAATCGCCTCACCAACCGCTTTATGCAGGAGGCTGTTGGACTGAACTACCGATACATCAAAGACCAAGTGGACTTTACCGTGGGTGCGCAGTTCAACCCCAGTCAGACACACAATATGACCTATTACGGCAATGTCCTTCAACTCGACACCACTATCTATGCGTGGAACTGGAGTCCCAATATGCGCTTAAAGTATAACTTCGGTAAAAAAGAGTTTGCACGTATTGTCTATCGTGGCTCCAATAGTCAGCCTTCAATCACCCAGATGGAGCCTGTTCGCAACAATTCCAATGCTATGAACGAGACTATCGGTAATCTCGGTCTTCGTCCCGCTTTCCGGCACCAACTGCATGCTATGTACTCCAAGTTCAACCAAGAGAAGTTCTGGTCCTTAATGGCTGGTCTGCACGGCAGCGTAACGCAAGACGCGCTGGTTAATAACTCCATATACGACGAAACCGGCAAACTCTACCAACAGACCGTCAATGCACAAGGCACACCGTGGAACATCAGCGGCGACTTGATGTTCAATACGCCTTTTGCTAACAAACTTATGCAGTTCCATACACGCACCTCCATAGGTTATAACCAACGCTTGGCATACATCTCGCGCGAAGGCAAGTCGGCTACTATCGCCGAGTGGATTGAGCAGAACACCTTCGGTTTGGGCGAAGAGAGCCGTACCGGCAACCTGAATTTGAGCGAGAGCCTCACTCTGCGCCTCACTCACGACCTCGTGGACGTGGGCATAGTGGGGACAGTCAAGTACTCGCGCACAGAGAATAACCTTGTTGCCAACTCCGTTACTAACGTAACCGACTGGACTATCACAGGCGATATGCAGTGGCATCTTCCTAAGTCGTGGAACATATCCGTTGATTGCGGCTATACGGCTCGATATGGATATACAGGTTTGAGCAATGTGGACGAAGTGCTGCTCAACGCAAGTATAGACAAGACTTGGGGCTTTGCCACGCTATCATTAAAAGCCTTCGACCTTCTTCACCAAAAGAAAAACATAGTTCAGACCATAGGTGAGAACTATGTTCAATACCGTCAAGCCAATACCTTGCCTACCTATTTCCTGTTGACCTTTACATATAAGTTCAATCGTATGGGCAACTTGAAAGCCACGGGTATGGGCGGATTTATGCAGGAGATGATAGAGAACGGCGGTAAGAGCGGAAGCATGCCAATGGGACTTCCGCCAATGATGAGATAAAGTCATTCCTTCGGTTCCGGAAAAGAGAGCCAATACACTTTCTTCTTGGCACGAGTAAGAGCCGTATATACCCATTTGACAGACGCAAGGTCTTGATTAAGTAGGCTCAAAGGTAAGCCTGCATCTATAAACACCTGTTCCCACTGACCGCCTTGCGCCTTATGACAGGTTACAGCATACGCAAATCGCACTTGTAAAGCATTATAATAAGGCGATTTGCGTATCTCTTCATTCAGTTCCTTCTTGTTCTTTATGTCGGGGTAATCTTCCTTTATTCGCTCATACAATGTGCGCTGTAATTGGTAGTTGTCTTCAGGACTATTGAGCGTTAAGGTGTCTAACCATAGGGTGGCATCTATATCGAATTCATAGTCCAACAGACGAAGCGAGGCATCCACAAAGCGAAAACCATACATCTCTCTCTCGTTTCTCAATCGCTTAATCTCTGCCGTGTCGCCATTGGCAAGGAAGGGTACTGCCTGATAGTCCTTCGTCCAAAAATAGTTATTGCGAACAATCATCAGCCTGTCGCCGCCGCTTATGGCTTCTTCTCTGAACAAAACAGCGTTCCTCACTCCTTGGTTATAGAGGTTGGTACGGCGATTGCTGCGAGTCAGTATGATTGTTTCAGCCATTCCCGAATCACGATATGCCTGTTCTAAGGTCTCTTGAAAGGCTTGCGGTTTGAGTAGAGTGAGGTCGTTGCCGGATGTGATAGACACTTGGTTGCTTTGGCGAATGGCAGTGGCGTTAGCCAGTATGGAACTGTCCAAAGCCTGTCGTGCCACTTGTGTCAGTGTGGCTGTGGTTAAAGTTAAACCATAGGAGGCAAGGACTTTTGCGTCCAAGGCAGGCGACCTGTCACTGCCTACCGGCGGCAACTGCGCCGTATCACCAAGTAGCAACAACGAGTTGCCGTTGTCATCACTATTGGTTATGCTGTATGAAGTATAAACGAACCTGAGGAGGTCGCTTAATAGACTCCCCGTCCCAAAGAGGCTCTCACCGCCATCACCTATCATACCCGCCTCATCAACTATGTACAAGGTCTTTTGGGCTCGATTGTCAGCCAAAGTGAAGCGTGAACCGTATGGATTGGAAGACGAGGCTCTGTATATCCATTTATGAATGGTGAATGCTGGTGTGTCGGCATAGTGCGACATCACCTTGGCTGCCCTGCCCGTGGGAGCCAATAAGACAAATGGCATATTCATCGCTTTCATAGCCTTCACCAGAGCGGCTATGACTGAGGTCTTACCCGTACCTGCATAACCGGTGAGAAGAAAGGCTCGACGTGAAGAAACGGACATAAGAAACTCAGACAAACGAGCGAGAAGCGTGTCTTGGTCGCTATTGGGAGTAAAAGGAAGATGATTGCGAATGAGGTTAAGAATTAAATTTTCCTCCATTTTGTTTGCTATATATGAAATTCACCATATTTTTGCCGCGCTTTTCCGTTTAGGAAGAATGAGATAGGGTAAGTCCTATACGACCAGCTCCCTCTGAATTCCCCCAGGTCTTGACCGAAGCAAGGGTAGGAGGTCGTAGCGGTGCGATATAGTCCGCTTACCCTTTTTTCGTGCCTGTTTATCAGTGCTTATCTTACCCGCTTACCCATAAGGTCATACCACCTGCCGTCTATAACTATATATAACTTACCGTTATATAGTATCTTCTCTTGTTGCTGACCTATATTGGTGTCGTATATACCTGTTGCCTGCGTAACCGCCTTATATACAGTCCACGCGTTAGGTACGCCATAGCCGAGGGTGTTATTATAAGACGGATACAGATGTCCCGACCGAATAATATGTTCTCTCAATTCCGTAGCCGTCAAGTGAGGTAAGGCTTGCCATAGACAAGCCACCATACCTGCCAACTCGGGTGTGGCAAACGAAGTGCCGCTTCCGGTGCGCGTACTGCCCAAAGCAGGTTCAAACACGGTTACATCCTTGCCAAACACT
>CAMVHW010000153.1 GCA_947167395.1 uncultured Bacteroidales bacterium | reverse complement strand
ATCTGTTGCTCGTCCTCTGCGGTCAAACCACCAAGAAAAGACGTGTAAGGGTATCTGCCCATTGCCACTATGTCTTTCACGGTTGTCTGCTCCACCGAGTGGTTCTCCGTCAGCACTAATGCCACTCGTTGGGACATCTCGTGAGCAGTCAAACCGCTCAAGTTAGTACTGCCTTTTATAGCCGGTTGCAAACCCGCTATGGTGCGCAATAGCGTCGATTTGCCGGCACCATTAGGACCTAACAAAGCCACCATCTCACCCCTGTTGATGGTAAGATTAAGACCTTGTTGAACCACCTTATCCGTATAGCCCACGGATAAATCAGAAATAATTATACAAGCGTTTGACACGGCGGGAAATAGAAGTTAGAAATTCGTATGTTATTGTTCCTAAACGGTCTGCCAATTCTTTTATCGGCATTTGGTCGCCAAAGATAATCACCTGATCGCCCTCTCTTACGTCGGCTTCGCTCACATCTATCATCGCTTGGTCCATACATACATTGCCTACCACCGGGCAGCGTTTGCCTCTTACCCATACCTGACCGTTGTAATTGCTCAATCGCCTGTCAAAACCGTCGGCATAACCTATCGGTATGACGGCTATCTGTCTGTCCTCACTCAATCGTGTATGACGACCGTAACCAATCGTCTCACCCGCTTTAACCGTTTTGAGCGACAATATAGTGGTCTTAAGAGTACATACATTATGCAAATCCTCATTAACCGCAAAGCCGTACATACCTATACCCAATCTAACCATATCCATCTGACTGTCTGCAAATCGCTCTATGCCGGCCGAGTTGAGTATATGCTTTATCACCTTTCTGCCAAGTCCTTTTTCTATACGTTCGGCGGCTTGACTGAAATAGGCTATCTGCGAGCGAGTGAAAGCGTCCCACTGTGGTTCATCGGCTGCGGCAAGATGTGAAAAGACACTCTCTACACGCACAGCCTTCTGCCCCTTCAAGCGAACAATGAGTTCATCTATATCTTCCTTGTAAAATCCTAAACGATGCATACCCGAATCAATCTTCAAGTGAATAGGGTAGTGCTCCAAACCTCGCTCCGTGACTTTTTCTATAACCTTTTCCAAACACTCAAACGAATATACATTAGGCTGAAGATTATTGTCCATAATCTTGTCCATCGCAGCCACCTCCGGGTTCATTGTTATTATGGGCAACATTATGCCCGCCCTGCGCAACTCCTCACCCTCATCTGCCACTGCCACTGCCAAATAATCCACCTCTCCGCTTTGCTGCAAGGCACGGCTCACCTCTATGCTGCCCGAACCGTACGCAAAAGCCTTCACCATACAAGTCAAACGAGTGGTCGGCTTCAAATGGCGTTTATACCACCTGACGTTATCCAATAACGCCGACAGGTTAATCTCCATAACCGTCTCGTGAGTCTGAGTCATAATACGCTGATTGATAGTCTGCTCGTCATAACCCAAAGCACGCATAACGGCTACACAAGTGCGTATGTTCTGATGAGTGGAGTCTTCGATAATCTTTTCGCAGTGCTTGAACAACTTCATCTTCTCCTCGCGCTTCTCCTCCAAAGTCCTAAACTCCGCTCCACGCTCCTCACCTATGTAGGTTATCACACCCAACGTGGGACGAATAATTGGCTCTAACCTCTCCATCTCACCCACGCGAGATATACCTGCCTCAAAAATAGCCAACTGCGGCTTGCCCTCTTCAAACAAAGGGTCGTACTCACCTAACTGCCATACCGACAACGGCACTCCTATCTGCGAATTGTAACTGCGAGGCGAACGGGTTATATTATAGTCGTCTTTCAGCAGTTGATACAACCACTCCTTAACCACCGTCTTGCCGTGACTGCCCGTTATGCCTATTACCTGACCGGCAAACAGACCTCTCTTATATGCTGCCAAGGCTTGCAAGGCTTCTAAACCATTATTGCGAACAAAAGCCTGAACACCATTGTCTTTTAACTCGTCTATATAACGCGCTCCGTCATCTTTCTCTGTACGCAACGCAAAAAACATGGTCTGTTCCGGATGAGTGCCTAACTGACGTGAATCGGTCAGCAGATAGTGAATATCTATATCACCCTGACCGTCATACTCCACCTCGGCAATGCCTTTCAATACTTCTTTTATCTTACTTATTAACATAATATATGTCCCTTTCTGCGCCGCAAAAATATAAATATCTTACTATAATTGTCTTTTGAAAGTGAAAAAAACTCTATTTTTGCTTCCCGATACCATTAGGCGTAACTGAAAAAACATATCCCTATGAAGAAAACGTATTTTCTTATTCTCCTACTACTATCTCCCGTTTTGCTTTTTGCTTGGGGACAAAAAGGCCATCGCATAGTGGCGCAAATAGCCTACGATAACCTGACGCAATATGCTCAACAACAAGTGGATAGCCTGCTCTCAGAGAAAGGTATAATATGGCTTGCCAATTGGCCGGACGAAATAAGAAGCGACACAGTCTATCCGTCTTCCCACGACTGGCATTACCAAGACCTGCCCGCTCATCTCACTGAACAACAACTCTTTTCCACTCTTACTCAATACCCTTCCCATGGAGGCAACCTGTGGCGTGCCTTGGATAGCCTTAACGTATGCCTGCACACTAATCCATTGCAAAAAGACGCACTCGTATTCCTTATTCACCTTATAGGAGATAGTTTCTGTCCTATGCACCTCGGACACGAAGATGACCTCGGAGGAAATAAGGTTAAAACGCGGTGGTTCGACTCTCCTGCCAACCTGCATAAAATATGGGACGAACACCTTATTGAAAGTCAAGGCTATTCATATACCGAATATGCTCAATACCTGCAAATTAAATACATAGACGAAAAAGAAACCATTACCAACGCCTCGAAACAGGATTTGGTATTGCAAACATATCTGCTCACACAAGATATATATACCTATCAGCAGACCTTCGATAACAATACCTATTATTATATTTATCGCTGGCGCAACCCAATGGAAAGACAATTATACACTGCCGGAATAAGACTTGCAGCATTGTTGAATGAAATTTATAAATACAATGAATAAAAAATAAAAAAAATGCCAATCGGAGTTTGCAACTTTGAAAACGACATATATATTTGCGCCCGTATAAAACGAAAAACATTTGCTTTATGAAACAACGCGACCTGTCTTTCAGGCAACTATTCAACCTTAGTTTCGGCTTTTTTGGCGTACAGATAGCCTACGCGCTTCAGAGTGCCAATATATCGCGTATCTTCGCCACTCTCGGTGCCGACCCTCACCAACTCTCTTTCTTTTGGATACTTCCGCCCCTTATGGGAATGATAGTGCAACCTCTTATAGGTATCCTCTCCGACCGTACTTGGCTCGGTAAGTTCTTCGGTAGACGTAAGTTCTACCTCTTGATAGGTGCTATAATAGCAGTTGCCGTGATGGTACTGCTGCCTAATGCCGGCGACTTCACTTTTGAGCAACGTGTTTACCTCGGGCTCAACTCGGCTATGTGGTTCGGCTTGTTCTCACTT
>CAMVHW010000152.1 GCA_947167395.1 uncultured Bacteroidales bacterium | reverse complement strand
GCAATCAGTTGGTAAGGCTGTTTACGTCTTACGGGGTTAACGCTGGGACCGCCAATTTCCACTTCCTGACCTTCTATTTCCGGTCCGCCGTCAATAGGCTCGCCATAGGCATTGAAGAAACGACCGGCAAGTTGGTCACTGACTTTCAACGAAGGAGACTTACCCAAGAATACAACTTCGGCGTTAGTAGGGATACCTTCGGTACCTTGGAACACTTGAAGCGTAACCTCATCGTTCATAATCTTAACAACCTGTGCCAATTTGCCATTTACCATTGCCAATTCATCGTTACCTACACCGGTAGCCTTCAGCGAACACGTAGCCTTGGTAATGGCTGTTATTTGTGTGTATATTTTTTGAAATGCTTTTGCCATAATTGCTTGATTTTATGTAACAACATTTATTGTTCTCAATGCTTACTCCTTTATCTGTTTCTCAGCAAGCAACTCATTGAGTTTCTGTTGATATTCCTCAAACTGCTCGCTATGGAACTCTGAATAGTTCATCTGTTTGCATAGGTTGATAACGCGCTTGAAGTAGTCGATTACATCAAGGAAGTTCTCAAAATCATAGTCGTGACGGCAGATGTCCATTACCAAACGCAACATATACTGCTGACGCTCCAAAGGACATACGGCATCTATCTTATCGAAAGCGTCTTGCTGCAAGATAACGAAGTCTATAACCTCACTTTTCCAGAACTCCTCGTGATAGTTAATTGGCACTCCGTCATCACCAAGGATGTTGATTTGTTCCTGTATCTCCTTACCGCGTTGTAAGTAGGTCTTCATATCGTTGACCATACCAATCCATTTGTCGTCAATGAGTTTAGAGATATACTCTTGGAATTCAGGATATTCCAAATACTTGGAATAGGAGTCAATCGGATTAACTGCGGGATAACGTTTCTTATCAGCGCGGTTCTGTTCGAGAGCGTAGAAGCAACGTGCCACTTTCTTAGTACCCTCAGTTACAGGCTCTTTGAGGTTACCGCCGGCAGGTGATACGGTGCCGAGGAAAGTAACTGAACCTGTCTTGCCATTGTTCAGATAGACATATCCGGCGCGTGCATAGAAAGCACCTATGATAGCCGACAAGTCCATCGGGAAAGCGTCCTGTCCGGGCAACTCCTCCATACGGTTGGACATCTCACGCAAGGCTTGTGCCCAACGAGAAGTGGAGTCAGCCATCAGCATAACGCGCAAACCCATTGAACGATAGTATTCAGCAATGGTCATACTCGTATATACAGAAGCCTCACGAGAAGCAACAGGCATATTAGACGTATTGGCGATGATAATGGTACGTTCCATCAGTTTGCGACCGGTATGAGGGTCAATCAATTCAGGGAACTCTGTAAAGGTTTCCACTACCTCGTTGGCACGCTCACCGCAGGCTGCAATAATCACTATATCAGCCTCTGCTTGCTTGGATATGGCGTGCTGAAGCACCGTCTTACCTGTACCAAAAGGTCCCGGGATAAAACCTGTACCGCCTTCGCAAAGAGGGTTGGCTGTATCAATGGTGCGTACGCCTGTTTCTAACAAACGGAATGGACGCGGTTTCTCACGATATGCAGTAATGGCTTTCTTGACAGGCCATTTCTGAATCATCGTTACCTGATGTTCATTGCCTTCGTTGTCAGTAAGTACTGCCATCACGTCTTCAATACGATATTCGCCGGCGGGTGCAACGCTCTTTACTGTGTAAGTCCCTTCAAAGGTGAAAGGAACCATAATCTTGTGTGGTTGGTGATTCTCGTCCACCTCCCCGAGCCACGATGCTGCTTCAACCTTGTCGCCAACCTTGGCGAGTGGGGTGAATTGCCATTTTTTCTCTTTGTCAAGCGGGAAGTTGTACTCACCGCGTTTGAGGAACACACCTGTCAGTTTGTCAAGGTCATTCTGCAAACCATCGTAGTTACGGCTCAACAAGCCCGGTCCCAAGGTTACTTCCAACATGTGACCTGTAAACTCAACCGCATTACCTACCTTCAAACCACGTGTCGATTCAAACACTTGCACGTAGGCGTTTGTACCGATAAATTTGATAACCGCTGCCATTAGACGGGTTTCGCCTAACCTAATGTAGCAGATCTCGTTTTGCGAAACGGGTCCGTCCACCTCCACCGTAACGAGGTTGGCAATGATACCCTTTACTTTTCCTGTTGTCATTGTATGTTATTTTTATTATATTCGTTATTTATTATAGTTGTACGCCTTTCTTCATATCAGCGACCATAGAGCGAAAGACCTGCTCACCTTGTTCAACGGTCAAAAGCGACCAACGATTAAGCATATTGACTTTCAGATAATATGCAAACACCTGCTCAACGGAGAATATATCAAACTCTGTACGTCCTTCCAACCATTCAAAACGTAAGGCATCCATCTGCTTCTCTCTAACCATAAGATCGCTTATCTCGGCAAGAGATAGAATAACATTATAGTTATCCATAACTTCGCTCAACCCGAAATCCTTCTTCTTGTAGTTCTCTCTTATGGTCGTGGCAATGGCATTGTGTCCGACTATCATCTTCTGAATATCGAAATTATGCTTACGGCAGATAGAAGCCACCAGCACATTATTCATATCTTGATTAAAAGCGTACCAGTCTCTAATGAAAGAGTTTTTGGATTTCAGCCCCATTTCATATAGTAATGTGGCTCTTATGTCTGCTTCTGAAAGTTTTTGGCGAAGTTCGTCCCACCATTCCGGCTTATCATTATTGAGTATATCCTCATCATCATAACGAGCAATCAACTCGCTGATACGTTGGTCGTCAACAGACATACACAACTCCCGAAGAAGTTGTTTGTCTTTTTTGTTGAGTTGCTCATCAAACAACGTCAACAACGATTCCATAGTTATGGGAGACGGTGAGCCTGCAACCAGTTCAGGCAGTCCGGAAAGTAGATATTCGTAACCCATAGTAAAGAATAAATGAATAGGGTGGGTTAGAATAACATTTCGATAAGTTGGGGACGGAGAAATTCCTTAAAGTAGGCAACCAGTTCTTCCTCGCCGAAAGCCAGTTTATAACCACCTTGGGCAGGTTTGATTTGGAAGTCGGTTTTGATACCTTTTACTTCGTTGATAGTAACACCTTTGTCAAGAAGAGATTTGGCGTGTTGCTCAAAATACTTATTCAGTTCGGCAGCATCTTTGGTTTCTATAACCACCTCACCTTTTTCAGCCATTGTTTGAGCCATTTTAGCGATTAAGCCTTGCATATAAGACGGGTCAACCAAGGCAGCCTTCACGCTTTCTTTAACCACTTGTCCGTTAATAAGATTAGTCAAAGCAGTCTTAATAGCCTGTACGCTTTGGTCGGCATATAGACGAAGTTCACTGCGTGTGTTTTTGTCCAATTCTGCCATTTTGGCTTCGGCTTGTGCAAGTTTGTCTGCTGCCTCTTTCTCTGCCTTTTCCACTATAGCTGCTGCTTTGGCTTCTGCTTGCTTAATAATCTGTTCTGCCTCGGCATTGCCTTTCTCTACGCCTTCAGCGTAAATCTTGCGGGTAATCTCTTCTAATTTCATAAGTATATGTAT
>CAMVHW010000151.1 GCA_947167395.1 uncultured Bacteroidales bacterium | reverse complement strand
TCGGCGTCATTGGCTTTTGCCGAACTGAGTGTATCGAAAGCCACAGAAGCCGGATACCGGTAATGACGGCTTGACATATATTCCCGTGGATATGGGTTATGGCGTTGCATGGGCTGATAGAAATATCGGTGCTACGGCTATTGGTATGACCGGTGACTATTTCAACTGGGGTGATATACTATCCGAGCCTTTTGCCGATGTCGTTTATGAAGTGAATAGTATGTCAGTCGGACAACTACTGCCCGCCGAGGACGATGCAGCCACGGTAAATATAGGAACTAACTGGCATATCCCATCCGATGCCGAATGGACAGCACTAATCAACGGCGCAAACTATTCAGCAGGACGATTCGTCAACAAGGCTGATAATACACAGTATATCATTATGCCGAAGACGGGCTACTATGAGTACTTTGATGGTGATAGTAATTATTCAGGGGCGTATCTTACCGGTGCCAATTACGGATTCTGTTGGACAAGCCAACTGCACTCAAAACAAACAGGGACCTATGACTTTTTGTCAAGTGCCGGATTGGTATCCGATATGGAAGGGAGTGTGGATATTTATGATGGCTATATATACCTTGCAGCACCTATTCGTGCCATCTACGCTCCGTCTTTCTCCACTTGCACACTTACTATCAATATAGGCTCGTATCAGTATAAGTATATATGTGAGTCGGGGCAGAAAGTGACGGTTACAGCCATTCCTTCTGAAGGCTATGAGTTTGACCAATGGCTTGAAGATGCCAATACAGATGCCACACGCACCTTCACCGTCAAAGGTAATGCCACCTATACTGCCACCTTCAAAGAGAACACCACTCCTACATATACAATAGTATGGAAAAATGCAGATGGCAAAATTCTGGAAACAGATAATAACGTTGCTTACGGAGCAAGACCCGAATATAATGGTGCAACACCCACTAAAAACGAAGATGCACAATATACCTACACCTTCAGCGGTTGGACACCTGATCTGAGAGAAGTAACCGAGGATGAAACCTATACCGCTACCTATACCGCCAATCTGCGTTCCTACACTATAACCTTCTTTAATGGCGACGGAACAGTTTTGGAAAGCAATACATTTGCATACGGCACTACACCTGTTTGTACAGCCACTCCCACAAAGAACTCAACCCAACAGTATAACTATATATTCAGCGGTTGGACACCTGCTATTGAGAGCGTAACAGGTGAGCAGACCTATACGCCTTTATTCACCGAGCAGACTCGTCAATACACAGTTGCAGGCAATTCCAACGATGACTCCTTCGGCAACGTAACAGGCAGTGGTACATACGATTATAATACACAAGTTACCCTGACTGCCAATCCTGAATACGGCTATCGCTTTGTTGAATGGCAAGAAGACCACTCAACTATCAACCCGCGTGTATTCAATCTGACCGAGGACGTAACGCTCACTGCTGTCTTTGAAGTGTCGTTTATACCCTCTCTCACGCTTAAAGATAACGAAACGGGGGACTACTACGACAACTTCCATAATGACTATGCTGGTAGGGCAGTGGAAGAAGTGATATACGAGCGTACTTTCAAAGCCAATACTTGGTCCACCGTATGTATGCCGTTCTATGTGGATGCCGACAATATGTCAGGTGCAGGTTGGTTTGGTAGTGTGTTTGAGTTCACTCACGCAGTTGTCAATGGTGATATATCCGATGGTGGGGTATATCTCTACTTCAAACCCGCCAAGTCAATGGAGGCAGGTAAGGGTTATCTCGTATATAGTAAAACGGAAATAAGCGGACCTTTCTTCTTCTACGACATAACCATAGACACGTCTGCTGACACGGAAGAAGACATAACCTCTATCAATGGCTATAATGACGGCGTGGGGACGATAGAGTTGGTAGGTACATTACGTAAAGGGACACTGACATCCAATTCTAAATCGCAAATGATTTTGAAAGACAACAAAATATGGTTCCCGGGCAGCGGCACTACCTCCGTACGTGCTTATCGCGGATTCTTCAAGGATAGAAGCGGCAACGCTATTCCTCCTCGCGCGCACATAGTGGTGGAAGGAAGTATGGAGAATGAACAATGGATAGTGGATAACGGAAATGTGAGGAAGTTTATTGACAATGGAGTACTCATCATTGAGCGAAACGGAGTCAAGTACGACGCACAAGGAAAGAGGTTGTAATACCCATTATTTAGGCTTCAAGCGGATACTCGACATATCATTCGAGTATCCGCTTTTTGGGAAAATATAACAAAACCTTGCTCAAATATAAAACAAACATTACTTTTGCGCGCTTAAATATGAATTGAAATAGATGATACAATTTACAGCAGAACAGATTGCCGCAGTCCTCAACGGCACTATATATGGTGATAGAAACAACAAAGTATGGGACGTGGCACCCATTGAAACAGCACATAACGGACAACTCTCCTATATCTGTGACCCGAAATACCTCCCGCTGCTCCATTCAACGCAGGCTTCTGTCGTTTTGGTTTCTCAATCGCTGATTACTCCCGACCTTAACCTTGCTCAACCTTCTCCTACTGTCATTGCCGTCAATAATGCACGCGAGGCAATGGCTGTTTTGTTGCAAGAGGTTAGCAAAGTGCTGAACCCGCCTAAGAAAGGGGTGGAAAAAGGTGCGTATATAAGCGATGATGTTCAAGTACCCGAAGATGCATACATAGGTGCGGGAGCGTACATAGGTAAAGGCGTTCGTCTGGGAGCAGGTGTGCAAATTTATCCGCAAGTATATATAGGCGATGGCTCGCAAATAGGCGACAAGACCACTCTCTATGCCGGAGTGAAGATATACTATGGTTGTGTTATAGGCAGTCAGTGTATTATCCATAGCGGTGCTGTTATAGGTGCAGACGGCTTTGGCTTTGAGCCCGACGAAGATTGCATTTATCATAAGATACCGCAAATAGGCAGAGTCGTTATAGAAGACGATGTGGAGATAGGGGCTAATACGACTATCGACCGTGCTATGATGGGGGAAACACGTATAGGACGTAATACGAAAATTGATAACCTTTGTCAAATAGGTCATAACGTAACTATCGGACAATCAACTATCCTTTGCGGACAAGTGGGCATAGCCGGTTCCACCAAGGTGGGAAGCCAATGTATGCTCACCGGTCAAGTAGGTGTTGCCGGTCATTTGGAGATAACCGATGGCTGTATCATAGGTGCGCAATCAGGCGTAACCAAGTCGCTGACCAAATCAGGCCAATACTTAGGCTCACCGGCAATGGATGCTGACCGTAGCAGACGAGCAATGGCTGTCTATCGAAACCTTCCTGAACTTTACAAGAAAATCAAATGAAGCAAGCCACTATACGACAATCTTTTACCTTGACGGGCAAAGGACTGCACACAGGTGTGGTTATTAACGCGACCCTGCGTCCGGCCGAAACCGATAGCGGCATACGTTTCGCTCGTACAGATATGCCCGATAGCCCCGCCTATCAAGCCTTGTCTGATTATGTGGGTGCAACGTCGAGAGGAACGGTCTTGGAACGCGGCTCTTGGCAAGTGAGTACCATAGAACACCTGATGGCGGCTCTTTACGCCTTTGGCATAACGAATT
>CAMVHW010000150.1 GCA_947167395.1 uncultured Bacteroidales bacterium | reverse complement strand
CAATCTTTTGTTCTGCTGCTTGGCAGGTTTGCTATGGTATAGTCAGTTCTTCGGTTTGAGCCTCGGCAAAGGTTTTCTCGTTGATAGCCCGACGCTTATCACTTTCTCATTCTGCATACTGATGGCACTCAATGTCATTTTCTCCAACTTATGGGGAGTTATACTGAAAGAGTGGAAAGGTTGTTCAAAGCGAACTGTATGGGTGCTGATTATAGGTATTATGGTCTTGATTGTGAGTTGCTTTGTGCCTCAACTGATTTAATATAACTCGTTGAACTTATTATGGAAAAGAGTATTTTGTCTGATTATCGGGAGTTGAAGTCTATTATCGACCAAGCAGCGGAAGTGGCGGGTTATATTTGGCAAAAAGGTTGGGGTGAGCGCAATGGCGGCAACCTGACCGTTGATGTTACCGACTATATCAGTACCTACCTGCCTGCCATCTCTTCGCCTGTCAGTATGGAACTCACTTTGCCGCATATAGCAGGTCGGTATTTCTATGTCAAAGGTACGCAGAAGCGTATGCGTGACCTTGCCCGTGTGCCTATGGATAACGGCTGTATAATACGTATAACAGACGATGGTGCGGCATACGTATTGGTGGCAGACAAGCAGGTCAAGCCCACGAGCGAGCTGCCTTCTCATCTTATGGTGCAGGACTATCTGCGGCAAACAGGCTCTACATACAAAGCAACGTTGCATACACACCCTATTGAGATTGTGGCACTCAGTCATCATCGTCGTATGCTTGACGACACGACAAGACCTAATGTCATAACTCGTACCCTATGGTCAATGATACCTGAGACTTTGGCTTTTGCTCCGTTGGGATTGGGTATAGTGCCGTACGAAGTGCCGGGCTCGGTGGAGTTGGCACAAGCCACGCTCAATAAGATAAAAGACTATGATGTAGTCTTATGGGAGAAGCACGGCGTGTTTGCTGTCGGTCAGGATATTATGGATGCTTTCGACCAAGTGGACGTGCTTAATAAGGCTGCACGTATATACCTCGACGCACGTATATTAGGTAGCGAACCCGAAGGAATGACCGATAAGGCAATGAAGGACGTGCAACGCATATTCAATCTGCCAACTGTTCGCAATAATTAAAAAACGGACGTTCGGAAACGTCCGTCACTAAAAAGATTGGACGTTCGGAAACGTGCGCCACTAAAACAAAGAACATATGATATGAAAAAATATGTGTTTTCAGCCGTGCCTTACGTGGCTGTCATTACGGCTATGCTGATATGGGGTTTTTCAGGTATAGCCATTCATCAAGCCCTACTTGTTCTCCGACCGATGACCTTGATTGTTTTTCGTTTTACCATTGCAGTTCTACTGATGGCTATCATAGGTTGTGCTTTTAAGAGCAGCAATCTAATGGGTTTGCAAAAGATACAAAAGAAGGACATACCCTTGTTCCTTTTAGGAGGTCTGTTTCAGCCGTTTCTATATTATATATTAGAGACTTATACATATAAGGCACTTGCTTCACCCACCATTGCCGAGACTCTGCTCTCCACCAATCCCGTTCTCACGCCTTTGTTTGCCATACTGTTGCTGCGGGAAAAAGTAACGAAGAATAATATCATCGGTATTTTGGTTTCCACCGTTGGTATGCTGATGTTGGTGCTTATAGGTAAGGACGATTTTGCTTTGGGTAATCCGTGGGGACTGCTGACGGCTTTTCTTGCCGTAACGGCTGCCATACTCTATTCGGCAGTGCTGAAACGCATACCTGCGTCTTATACTCCGCTCAGCATAGTGTTTTATATGCAAGCCATATCGCTTGTGTTGTTCATTCTGTGCTGGTGCTTTACCGATATGAGGGCATGGGAACAAATGATGACCGAATGGAAAACAGCAGAGGTTCCTCTTTGGGAGTCGCTCTCTGCTGTCGTCTATTTGGCAGTTTTGTCGTCTGTGGTGGCGTTTATTTTGTTTTGCTACACGGTACGTCGTTTAGGTATAACTCGCACTAATGCGTTCAATAATATACGTCCCGCGTTCACTGCCATTGGTATGTGGTTGCTCTTTGATGAGCATTTGCCCGTAGGCAAAATCATTGGTATGGTACTGATTATTACCGGTCTGTACGTCTGTCAGACAGGAGCATATAACTCCAAGCGGGAATAGTAAAGTCAGTAGGCGTTTCCGACATCGAAATGACCGTTCCGTGAATGTCTGTATAGTCGCCATAGAGTGACTGACAGGGCAAGGAGAGAGTAACAATCTGCTCTTTGTCCGACATATTCATAAGCGCAATCACTGTATTGTCGCAGCATTGTTTGTCGCACTTGTTGTCTTTGCATTTGGTTGTGCGCATAGCGGCAAAGATGGCTTCGTTGTCAGTGGTGAGTCGTACCATCGGAGCACCTTTTTCGGGACTGTATAAGGCAGGATTGGCTTTGCGGAAGGCGTTCAACTCTTTGTACATATTGTATTCGGGAGCACCCTCAACACGGTCAATCAGGTCTTTCTCGAAGAACTCCAAGCGGTGATGGTTACCGGAAGGCTGACCCGTATAAATCATCGGCATACCGGGAACGAAATAGGTGAAAGCAGCCATCAAGTGAGCTGCGTCGCCCATACGCTCATATTCGGTGCCGTTCCACGAGTTCTCATCGTGGTTGGAGGTGAAGTTCATACGGATAGCGTCTTTGCGAATAGTAGTGTCTGCTTTGGCGAAGTAGTTCCATAGGTCTTGGACTGTCTTCTTACTTTGTGCCACATCGTTCATCAGGTGGTGCAACTCCCAACCATAGTACATATCGAAAGCCGATTCGGTCAGTTCGTCCGCCTTGGCTTCATCTTCTGCGAGGGTGAACATATCGGGATGCGACTGACGCAACTCGCCCATAGCATCGTTCCAGAAATCGGTAGGCACTTCGCCTGCCACATCGCAACGGAAACCGTCTATACCTATTGAGTCCATCCACCAGTGCATTGCCTCTTTCATAGCCTGACGCATATCCTGATTGTCATAGTTGAGTTTGGATATGTCGGTCCAGTCGTATTGCACCATCAGGTTGCCAAGACTGTCGCGATAGTGCCAACCTTCGTTCTTGGTCCATTCGCTGTCGGGAGCAGTATGATTGGCTACCCAGTCAAGAATGACCTTAAAGCCGAGGTCGTGAGCCTTTTTAAGGAAATGCTCAAAGTCGTCACGTGTTCCGAACTCAGGGTTGATTTGGCAGTAGTCGATAATGGAGTAATAACTGCCCAAAGTGCCTTTACGGGTCAGTTTGCCTATAGGCTGACAAGGCATTACCCAAATAATGTCGATACCGCACTCACGCAGTTCGGGCAGCAACTGCTCGGCTGCACTAAACGTTCCTAATTCTGTCAGTTGGCGGGTGTTGAGTTCATAGATAGTGGTGTTGTAAGCCCAAGCAGGGTGACGACCTGCTTCCACGGGGCAACACTGTTCTTGCTTATGACAGGCTGTCATGAGCAGCACTGCCAGTGAGAAGAGTAAGAATAAACGTGTGTTTTTCATAAATAGATGTATTTAGTTATAGGGAAAAAGACTTGATAGAGTAGGACAGAGTTTGTTTGTTAATGCTTACCCTGACTACTTCGCCCATGTAGATACGGT
>CAMVHW010000149.1 GCA_947167395.1 uncultured Bacteroidales bacterium | reverse complement strand
AGTTCGGTGTCGTTTCTGTATGGAATAGGCAACCCGCAGGATTTCACACGCAGTTGTTTCACCATAGAACGCGGCGAAAAGAAGACAATGGACTCTTTATACAAGGACTTGATAGAAGCCCAATATATACGCAACGATATTGACCTTAGTCGCGGTCGTTTTCGCGTTAAGGGTGATACGGTGGATATTTCGTTGGCATATTCAGACGAAGTGGTTCGCGTTGTCTTTTTCGGCAATGAGATTGAGTCCATAGAGGTTTATCAAACAGGCATCAACTCCAATACAGAAGAGAGTGAGGAATATGACAGTATCAATATCTATCCTGCCACTATTTTCACCACACCTGCCGACCGCATAGACAGTGCCATAGAACAAATCAAACTCGACCTTGCCAATCAGATTATGCACTTCCAAGAAATAGGTGAACCTCTGTATGCCAAGCGAATAGAGGAGAGGGTGAAATACGACATCGAGATGATTAAGGAGTTAGGCTATTGTTCGGGTGTGGAGAATTACAGTCGTTATTTTGATGGTCGTCCTGCCGGTACACCACCCTATTGTTTGCTGGATTATTTTCCCGACGATATACTTGTAATAGTAGATGAGAGCCACGTTACCGTTCCGCAGATTCATGCTATGTACGGCGGCGATAAGGCAAGGAAGCAGAACCTTGTTGAGTATGGTTTCCGCCTGCCTGCCGCGAGGGACAACCGTCCTCTCACCTTTGAGGAGTGGGAGAAGCGTATTGCCAAAGGCAATGTCATCTACCTGAGTGCCACACCTGATGAATATGAGTTGGAGCAGTCGGGCGGTGTGGTGGTAGAGCAACTGATTCGCCCGACGGGCTTATTAGACCCGGAGATAGAGGTGCGTCCGACGGCTCACCAAGTGGACGACTTGATGGAGGAGATACAGCAACGCATAGAGAAGGAAGAGCGAGTGTTGGTAACCACTCTGACCAAACGTATGGCGGAGGAGTTGGACGAGTACCTGCGTAAGTACGGAGTGAGGTCGGCATACATACACTCCGATATAGACACTATTGAGCGCGTCAAGATTATGGACGACCTTCGTCACGGCATATATGATGTCTTGGTAGGTGTCAATCTGCTTCGTGAGGGGTTGGACTTACCGGAAGTGTCATTGGTGGCAATTTTGGACGCAGACAAGGAGGGTTTTCTTCGTAACTATCGTTCCCTAACGCAAACAGCAGGTCGTGCTGCCAGACACGTCAATGGACACGTGATTATGTATGGCGACAAGATAACTCGCTCTATGCAACAGACCATAGACGAGACTCACCGACGACGTGAGAAACAGATGGAGTACAACAAGTTGCACAACATAACTCCTTCTGCCGTAAAGAAAAGCAACCGGTCCAGTCCGCTATCGCTCTTGTATCATAATGCCGAACAAGAGCGACAGCAGGTGGAGGACAATATTCGCCATTCGTGGAAGAACGCTGCTTGGCAACAGATGGATGCCAAACATTTGGATAAGGCTGTCCAAGAGAAGCGTCGTCAGATGCTTGCCGCAGCCAAAGCCGAAGACTTCAAGACGGCTGCCCTATTGCGAGACGAGATGCTGCTTATGGAAGACCGTCTGCAGGTTATTTCAGGACACTAAAAATAATAAAATCCGACTAACTATTGTATATAAACGACATATACCATATTTTTGCGGGCTTGATGTACGTCTTGCTTAGGACAAGGCACGAAACAATAGAAAAAGAAAGATGCGTTTATATCGTTGGTTGAGTATGGTTTGTATGTGGTTGACGGCAATAGTCGTCTTCCCGCAGACAAATATACCTTTAAGCGCGGCAGACTCCCTACCAAGCACAACCGACACGCTGATAGTCAAGGCTGATTCTCTGATAGTCAAGTCCGACACTCTTCCCCGCAAGAAACAAGCCATCACCGCTCCCATTCACTACACAGCCAAGGACTCCATTATCATCTTGAGCAATGGTACTGCCACCTTGCACGGTAGCGGTAAGGTCAATTACGAAAAGATGGAACTGACCTCTGCCTATATTCGTGTCAAGATGGACAGCAATATGATCTATGCCAACGGAGTTAGGGATACCGCCAACGATGAGATTAAGGGCAAGCCTGTATTCAAGGACGGCAACGACAGTTATGAGAGTGATGAGATAAGTTATAACATACGCACCGGCAAGGGTTTCATACGCAATGTGGTTACCGAGCAAGGTGAGGGTTATATCGTTGCCGACAAGACCAAGCGTCGGGACAAAGAAACGATGATGATGGCAGACGGCAAATACACCACCTGCAATCAGCACGAACAGCCGCACTTCTACTTGAAGATGACCAAAGCCAAAGTGAAGCCCGGCGATTATATCGCCACCGGTCCCGCCTATATGGTTTTAGGCGAAGTGCCTGTACCATTGGCTATCCCATTCGGTTATTTTCCCTTCACCACCAAGTACTCCAGCGGACTGATAATGCCCACCTTTGGCGATGACTACTCACGAGGTCTGTACCTGAGAGGCATAGGATATTACTTCGCCATAAACGACTATCTCGACTTTGAAGTAACCGGTGATATATACACCAAAGGCACATGGGCATTGTATGCCACCTCTCACTATGTCAAACGCTATAAATTCAGAGGTAACATTCAGTTCAACTACCGTTCGGACAAGACGAGCGAAAAAGGTATGCCCGACTATAGAGAAAGTACTAATCTGCGACTTGTATGGACTCACCAGCAGGATGCCAAAGCCAATCCGTACAACAGTTTCTCCGCCAGCGTCAATTTCTCCACCAGCGGCTACAACCGCAGCAATATCAACAGTTATTACAACGGTCGCCTCAATTCAGAGAACACCAAATCGAGTAGCGTCAGTTATACCCAACGTTTTCCGGAAAGTCCGTGGTCTATCTCACTCAGTGCCTTATTGAGCCAACAAACCAAGGACTCCACCTTGACCGCCACCCTACCCGACCTGAGTGTCAATATGAGTTCGGTATATCCCTTCAAACGCAAACAGCGAGTGGGTAAGGAAAAATGGTACGAGAAGATACGTCTTTCCTATTCAGCCAATTCGCGTATTGCCGTTACTCGTATAAAAGAGAAAGAGTTTTTCCGCTCCAACTTTATGCGCGACTGGCAAACAGGTATGAAACACACCATACCTATCAGTGCCTCGTGGACGGCTTGGAAATACTTGAGCATAACGCCGTCCATCAACCTGACCGACCGTATGTACTTCTCACGTATCAACCAGTCGTGGAACGAACAGACACAAGCCCTTCAACGCGACACCACCACCGGCTTTTATAACGTCTTTGACTTTAACGCCAGCCAGAGTTTCTCCACTAAGTTATACGGCTTTTATATGCCTTCCCGCAAACTGTTCGGCGATAAAGTGGATCGTTTCCGCCACGTCTTCACTCCTACCGTCAGTATGTCATATCACCCCGACTTCGGAAAGAAATGGTGGGGCTATTACGGCACATACGACCAAGCACTATACAGCGACTCCATTGATGCCGTAACAGGACTCAAAGTGCCTCGTTATGACGAATATGGTCAGCCTATGTATCTGACGCAAACCTACTCACGATATACCAACGGTATGTATGGCAACGCACCTAACGGAATGAGTGCCAACCTCCATTTCTCACTGCAAAACAACATAGAAGT
>CAMVHW010000148.1 GCA_947167395.1 uncultured Bacteroidales bacterium | reverse complement strand
CGTCTATGTCTAAATTGGGATTGTAAAACAGGTCTTTGAGCGAAATCGTGCCGTTGGACTCTTGCGATTCCCATAGACTCATTGTGTTCATTTTGAGCCTCGCGATGCGTCCGTTGCCGCTGTGCTTTATACGACTTTTATCAACTGAATTAGAGCCGGTTAGGATGAATTGTCCAACCTCTTGCCGCTCGTCCACTTCATTGCGTACGGCATCCCATAATCGAGGGGCTACCTGCCATTCGTCCAATAGTCGGGGCGTTTCACCGCGAAGCAGGATGGACGGTTTGGTCTGTGCGGTTGCCATATTTGCTTCCAACTCGTCTGTGTTTTGCATCTTCAGTACACTGTGAGCATGTTGTTCAGCAGTAGTCGTTTTTCCGCACCACTTGGGACCCTCAATCAATACAGCACCAAAAGCCTCTAAATACTCGCTTAAAGTGTAGTCAATTATGCGATGAAAATAATCCATTTTTGTGTGTTTTGGTAAGTCGCGGCAAAAGTACTGTATTATTTTGTGTTACACAATACCACTTCCTATTTTTGTGGCATTTCACTTCCTATTTTTGCGGTATTTCACTTCCTATTTTTGCGGTATTTCACTTCCTGTTTTTGCGGTGATTTACTTATCGGAGTTTTGCACCGAACTGTTTTTCGAAGGTTTGTTGCAGACGGGTCATAATGTTTTCTATCTGCTTGTCTTTAAGTGTGTCATTGGGGTCTTGCAGAATGAACGAGAGTGCGTAACTCTTCTTGCCTTCTTCCAAGTTCTTGCCCTCGTACACGTCAAAGAGGTTTACTTCGCGAAGCAGTTTCTTTTCCGTAGCAAAGGCTGCTTTTTCAAGGTCGGCAAAGCAGATATTCTTGTCAAGCAACAAAGCCAAGTCGCGTTTCACAGACGGATATTTAGGCAAGTCCTCAATCACGGGTTTATATTGCTTTCTTACTGTCAACAGATTCTTCCAATAGAGGTCGGCATAATAAACAGGATTATACAAATCAAATTGCTTTAACAATGCGGGACTGACTATAGCCATATAGCCGAGCGACATACCTTGTTTAGTCTTAATAACCAAGCCGTCAGAGTAGCAGTCAACTATACCGCAGCATTTATCGCCGTTAGGATCGATAGCAGGTTCTAAAATCAGTTGGTCGATATTGATGCCAAGGCGGATTAGCAAGTCATTGACATAGGCGTGCAGTTGGAAGAAGGACGATTTATCTGTTTTGGTTACCCACGACTGCATTGTCTTGTTACCTGTCAGCCACATAGCCAGATGCATATTCTCGGCATAGGCGTTGATAGGTTCATTATCAGATGATTGGGGGTTATAGAAATAACAATTGCCGAACTCATACAGACGTAGGTCTGTTTGCTTATGATTGACATTGCGTTGAATAGACTCCAGACCTCCGAATAGCAGTGTCTGTCGCATAACTGACAAGTCGCTCGATAAGGGGTTCTTCACTTTAACGCAGTTATTGCTCCAAGTCCCGTTAGCGTAGTAGGCTGCCTTGGTGAGCGAGTTGTTCATTATCTCGTTGAATCCTTGTGCGGTAAGTTGTTCACTCAATCGGCGTTGGAGTGCCACTGAATCGGGGTTGGTGCTGTAACTGAGCGAAGTATGCACTCTTTCAGGGAATTCTATATTATTGTAGCCATAGATACGCAGTATATCTTCCGCAACGTCGCATTCGCGCTGCACGTCCACACGGTAGCGAGGCACTTGCAGGTGGTAGTCTGCGCCGTTTTTAGTGAATTGTATCTCTAATGCCGTAAGAATCTTCTCCACCGTTGTTGCACCTAATTGTTTGCCTATCAAGTTCTCCACGCGATTGAGGTTCATATCCACCTGCCATAGCGGGAAGGGTTTTTCTTCGGTAGCAGGTTTGCCGTTCACTATGTCTGCAATCTCCATAGCCACTTCGCCGCCTGCCACTTCTTGTATGAGCAGAGCAGCGCGTTTGAGAACGTACATAGTGAAATTGGGGTCGCAGCCTCGCTCATAGCGGAACGAAGCGTCGGTACTCAAGCCGTGTCGCCGTGCTGTCTTACGAATGCTCACGGGGTTGAAATTCGCGCTTTCAAGGAAGACGTTTTGTGTCGTTTCGCTCACGCCGGTATCTTTGCCGCCGAACACGCCCGCGATACACATCTCCCGTTCGACATCGCATATCATCAGGTCTTTGCTGCTTAATTTGCGTTCCACGCCGTCGAGCGTAACAAAGGGCGTTCCTTCTTGGGCTTTGCGCACGATGATATGTCTGCCGCCAATCTTGTCAGCGTCGAAAGCGTGCAGGGCTTGTCCCAGTTCCATCAGCACGAAGTTGGTAACGTCCACCACGTTGTTGATGCTTCTCAGCCCGATGGCTTGCAGTCTTTCTTTCAACCAGTCGGGGGACTCCTTGATTGTTACGCCTTTGATGGATACGCCCGTATAGCGCGGGCAGGCTTCTGTGTCTTCAACGGTTACCTCAATAGGCAAGTCGTTGTTTTGCACCTTGAATGCACTTATGTCGGGCAGGCTCAACGTCGGACAGGGGAAGGGTAATTCGTCTTCGTGGGCCTTGTAGTATGCATACAAGTCGCGTGCTACACCGTAGTGCGAAGCCCCGTCATTGCGGTTAGGCGTTATATCCACTTCAATGAGTGTGTCATCCTCAATATGGAAATAGTCGCGCGCCTCCATACCGACAGGTGTATCTTCGGGCAGTACCATAATACCATTGTGGTCAGTACCCACGCCAATCTCATCTTCGGCACAAATCATACCCAACGACTCCACTCCACGCAGTTTGCCTTTCTTGATGGTGAAACTCTCCTCTCCGTCATAAAGGACTGTGCCTATGGTTGCCACAATCACTTTCTGACCGGCAGCCACATTAGGAGCACCGCACACTATTTGCGTTAAAGCACCATCACCCAAGTCCACTTGACAGATATGAAGGTGGTCGCTATTAGGGTGCATCTCGCAGGTCATAACCTGACCTACTTTGAGCCCTTTCAGCCCGCCCTTAATGCTTTCCACCGTTTCTACGGTACCTACTTCCAAACCAATACTTGTAAGAATTTGAGCGACACGCTCAGCGTTATCTTGCGTCGGAAGATACTGACGCAACCAATTGTAAGATATATTCATAATTTCTTGTTTTTATTCACTTGTAATTACACAGCACAAAAAAGCGCGGCAAAAGTAAGACTATTTATTTATTGTTGCAATAACAGAAAAAGATATACTTTTGCGAAGTTTTTTTTAAGCAGTATAAGAACAGATGACCCATCAGTTTGAATTAGAGAGTGGTTTTACTCCCACGGGTGACCAACCGCAAGCCATAGATAAGTTGGTGGAAGGCGTAAGGGAAGGCTTGCCTGCGCAAACGCTGTTAGGCGTAACGGGGTCGGGCAAAACTTACACCATAGCCAACGTCATATCACGGCTTAATCGCCCTACTCTCATCCTCAGTCATAACAAGACCTTGGCTGCACAACTATATGCCGAGATGAAGAGTTTCTTCCCTCATAATAAAGTGGAGTATTTCGTCAGTTATTACGATTATTATCAGCCGGAAGCCTATATTCCTTCCACCGACACTTATATAGAGAAAGACCTCAGTATCAACGAAGAGATTGACCGATTGCGTTTGAGTGCCACAGCCTCCTTACTCAGCGGCAGGAAGGACGTGGTGGTGGTCAGTT
>CAMVHW010000147.1 GCA_947167395.1 uncultured Bacteroidales bacterium | reverse complement strand
AGGAGGTCATGCCCGGAGTGGAGTGGCGGGTGATAGTGTATTTCTTCCAACCTATCTTCTCGCCGATATACGTGAAGCAGAGGGCGCCGTTGTACTCGGTAACACACAAGCCGAAGAAGGTGCAGACGGTTTCGATGATTTGGAGTGCAGAGAGCGAGACGCGTTCATAATAGACGCTGCCTTCATTGGTATGTTCCTGTTGTTGGTAGAAAATGGCAGTGTTGAGGACTTTGGGGAGGATGTTAATAGTGTAAGGGAGGTAGATATTGGTAAAGAGCCATTGTCCGGAGGGGGTGAAGGCGTTTTGCGCGGCTTGGAAGATGTCAACGAGGATTTGGGCGATGGTCTTTTGTTCAATGGACGCAAAAGTGAGATAGACACTATCGAGGGCTTGGAGCAGTCCGTTGAGGGAGTACTCGGTTTCGTGAGTGCGGGCGGTGAAGGGTTGGGCGAGTAGAATGATAGGGATATGCAGTTCCTTTGCAAGGGATTTGAGTTCGCGCGTTATGTATCCCACCTCTATGTAGCGGCGTTCGAACTTGCGGTCGGTAATAATCAGTTGCAGGTAATCAATAACGAGCAGATTGAGTTTGCCCTGCCGTCGCAGTCTTCGCGCCGTCGATTTGATTGCACCGAGGTGGCGTATGTGTTCAGAGTCGGCAATGGTGATAGGCAGTTCGTAGAAGTCTTGGAGATTGGCGTTGATGCAGTAAGAGTCTTGCTCATCGAGTACGTGCGCACGCAGGTGGGCGGGGTTAGCCCCCTTACCGATAAAGCTCAACGAGTTGCTGCGCGGTCATCTCAATAGAGGCAAAGAGTACCTGTTGCTGCTGCCGTGCGGCTGCAATGGCAAAATGGATAGCAAACTGTGTCTTCCCCATTGAGGGTCTGCCGCCGAGTATAACGAGATCGGGCGAGCGGAAACCGCCGTTGAGCAGCCGGTCGAGTTGGTCAAGCCCCGTGGAGATAGGAGTGAAACCGAGCTCCGGGGGCTCTTGCAGGTTTTTGAGAAAAGTCTGCACGCAGTCCATCCACGAGACGGCTTCTGCCGCCGTGCCCGTCTGTAAGGCGGTCAGTCCGTGTTCCAGTTCGTCGAGAGTGTCGGCTATGTCGTTCGTGCCGTCTTGTGCTTTCTCGTTTATGGTGGCAGTCAGGGCAATCAGGGCGCGCTGCGTATGCAACTCGTGCAGTTTGTTCACTTTGGCTTTGATGCCGGTAATGGACGGTGTGCGTGCAAGCATATTCGTAATCTCTGCCATACCGCCCACCTTGTCGAGTGTGCCTGCATCTCGCAGTCGTTGAACGATAGAAACGAGGTCGGTGGGCAGGTTGTGCCGGTGTTGGTACTGAATGGCAGAGAAAAGATATTGCGCCTTTGTATCGTAGAAGATATCCGGGGTCAATAGATCTTCGAGGTCGTTGTATATGTTAGGAGTGAATAGCAACGCTGCTATCAGTTCCTGTTCTATTTCGGGTGAGTAGGGTGTGTTCATCGCTTTTGTGCTTTGGGTTGGTGTTGGTTTATCCATCGTTGGAGGGCTTGGTCGGCTCTCTGTCTGTGAATGGCTTTGGAGTGGCTGCGTTGCTGCCGGTGTATCTCTGCGTGGCAGAGGTAGCAAAGCGACATAAGGTTGGAAGTGGAGTAACAGAGTTGCTCCGCTTCTTGGTCTGTCCGTGCCGTCTCCACGGGGGTTATATGATGAACGCATTGTGCAGCGCGTATGCGTCCTTCTTGTTTGCACTGTTGGCAGAGCGGTTGTGCTGCTAATTGTTCAGCGCGTAGGAGTCGCCACCGCTTGGAGTTCATCAGGCGTATATAGGTAGGTGAGTGCATAGAAATTGAATTTTTGAGAATTAAAACAGAGTCGGGGTGCGGGTTTGTTTGTAACGGTGTTGAGCCGTCTGACTGACCGAGCGCGCTTTGCCTTCTTTGGCATTATGCACCCAGTCGTTACTCTCAAACTCCTCACGGATAGTCTGCTCGTCCGGGTCTTGTATGTTCTCATCAACGAGAGTGAGCAGCGTTTCGAGGACACTGTTAGTGCCTAACTGCACGCCGAGCAGTCGCATTCGCCGATAAAGGTCTGGTAATAGCAGTTCAATAAAACGTTCCAGTATGACTTGCTTGTTGTAGGTCTCCTGCCGGAACATATCGCCTGCCGGTGCAGACACGTGTACTATTTGCCCGCCCTTCTTGCGGTCGGTTGTCAGAACATAGAAGGCTTCACCTATCTTGGCTGTGTCAATGCCGGTATGGTGAAACGCCGTCTGCCAGTTCTTCATCCCTTCAAACAGTTGCATCATCCGGTTGAGGTCAGCGGATAGGTTCTTACCTTCGTCCATATAGGAGACAATAACCGAGCAACAGCCTTGCAGGAAATCGTAGAGGGTGAGCCCCCGCGCCTGCATTATGCTTTGCAGGCGCGCATAGGTCTCGGGGCTTACCTTCGTGCCGATAGGAATAAAAGACTTCATAATCGAGGGTTGGGGACTATTGTTCCAACATTTCCAACAGTTCGTGGCTGACGTTCTTGTCTTTGGCAAGTATTTTGAGCGTGGAGACGGCTTTGAGCATATCCTCTTCGCGTATGTTAGTCATAAGAGCGGAGATGTAACAAGCCTGTTTTGCGTCGTGCATCAGCGCGTCGAAACTGTCAGCGGCGGTCGTGTCGTCCGAATGAACGGTAATTCCGGTAGTGGTAACCCCGTCCATTAGAGTATGAATACTCTCTATGTGTTTGAGTATGCGTCCGAGTTTCATACGCTCATCGCCCCTGATGATTTCGCGCGTCATCTTCTTCACGATAGCGTCGGCTTGCACTTTGCCGTAAATCTTAGACAGTTTGCGATAGTCGTCGCCTGCACGGTATTCGGCTTCATAGTGTTCCTCCACAAGGCGCATCATACGCTCGCCCGCGTGGAAGAATATAATCATAAGAGCGGTGGCTCTATCGAGGTCGTGCTTGTTAAGACCTCCTTCGGGTAAGGTGATGCCCGTAGGCATTTCGGGATATTGTTTTTTCATAACTTCAATAATTCTTTTTCGTCGATGCGCTTGTGGCTGCGCTCGATTGGTTGGTTTTCCATAGTTGTTTATTGTTTGTTAACAGATGTTCATTTTCTCGTGGCACTCATCTTCGACGGGTTGAAGGTGGTCTGCCTGCTCCAACTGCTCATCTGTTGTTTGGCTGACTATCTCAGTCGCTATCGCTTGGCAGTAGAGGTGTGCGGCGCGCTCGTGGTCGTCCTTGTTGTCAGCGATTATTTTTTTAAGTTGTGGACGGAGTTCGTTCTCTGCTTTGAACACGGCGGGTATAATATCCTCCGCCCAGTGTTTAATGGCTTCTTCTCTTGTCATAATTCAAAAAGTTTTAATTGATTTTTTGATTTATAAAATTTACAATTCCGGCAAGAAGTATCGAAACCAAAGGGGCTCGGCGAATACACTATATCGGTAGCACTCAGTCTAGTCTTTTCTTCGCACATACATTCAGCATATTGCTTCGCTGACTCTTTGCCGGTATTGCCATTTATAAAGTGCCTTACCTTGCAATATATGCAATCAGTGTTAGGTCTCGAGTTCTCTATATAGTGTAGGGATTGCGGGTTACATTGTATTTCTTCTTCTCGTGTCATAGGTTCTTAATTAAACAAATTTAACTAATTATTTTCGCTCTATATAATTCGCTTAATCTTAATTCGTTTGTTCACTAATTAAACAAATTTAACTAATTA
>CAMVHW010000146.1 GCA_947167395.1 uncultured Bacteroidales bacterium | reverse complement strand
TGTTATATTGCTCTGTTCCGACGGTCTGTGCGGCACTTTGCGCGACAATGAGATTGCAGACATTATGGCTGCCAATATGTCGTCAATGGTGCAGATGCGTGACGCTCTATGGAATGCCGACGAACAAGCAGGGTGGCACGATAACGTAACCATACTTATGGCACATATAACGTCAGGTGCAACACAATTAAGCCCAAAGCCAATAAGCGAACCTGCACCCGTTGTTGCTGCGGCTATAAAGCCTGAAACGACTGAAACGCCTGAACAACCGACAATGAGCCAAAGCAATAAACTCAGAAAAGCCAACAATAAGCTGATGAAGATAATCATCGTCTTATTGCTGCTCCTTCTCTGTGGCGGGGCTGTCGGAGGCTATTTTATTTGGAAAAGTCATAGCAAACTCCAACAAAGCGCACCAAATGAGGCAGTGGAACAAACAAGTCAAGAGCAAAGTGTAGAGGACGAAGCCGTTAAGGACAATCAAGAAGGTGAAAAGCAAAAAGACGAAACCAAGATTGAGGTCAAAAAAGCAACTCCTCAAAAGAAAGGCGACAAAGACAAGAAAGAAGATAAGACCAATAATCCCCCTGCCTTAGACGAGATGAAGAAAGAGTTGGAAAAATCTTTGCCGGAAAAAGGACAAGTGAAGGAACAAACAAAAGAGCAGGAAAAGAAGGAGGAGAGTGAGTTGTCGCCTATCGCGAATGGGTCTGAACTGACCGAAACACCTCAACAAGGCAATAACTCAGCCGCCAACGAGGACGAATTGACTCCCGCACCCGCTAATGACGAAAAGAAATAGGAGAACACGAGTATGATACTACAAGAGAATATGCTTTTTGCCAATCGCTATAACCTGATACGCTTATTAGGTCGTGGCGGATTTAGTGAGGTATGGTTGGCACAAGATAAATACACCAAACTCCAAATTGCAATCAAAGTCTATGCCCCCGGACAGGGTATGGCGGCAGATGGCTTGCAAGAGTTCTGCGGCGAACTGGCTAACGTGTTCGACCTCAACCATACTAACCTCTTGAAACCCACGCACGTTGACACCTATGACGATATGCCTTACCTCATTATGGCATACTGTCCCAACGGCTCGGTGGCAAATAAAATAAGTAAACTTAACGAGAAAGAGATATGGCAACTCATCTACGATGTTGCTTCCGGATTGGCATACTTACATAGTCGTGAGGTTGTTCACCAAGACATCAGTCCTGACAACATCCTTATAGACGAGCACGGTAACTATGTCATCACCGACTTCGGTATCTCCAATCGTGCGCGTACCACACTGCGCAAAAGCGTCATCAAAACAAGTTCCGACGGTGGTAAAATGGCTTATATGGGTCCCGAACGTTTCTCCAAACAGCCTGCTCCCACCAAAGCCAGCGATATATGGTCCTTCGGTGCTATGCTCTACGAAATAGTGGAAGGTACGGTGCCTTTTGGCGAAATAGGAGGCGGCTTGCAAAAGGGTGGAGCAGAAATAACCGAAATACAAGCAAACATCTCCGATACTCTCAAACAGACCATTGAACAAATGCTTGCTCCTGACACGTGGGACAGACCTACTGCCGAACAACTGGTGCAAAAAGCCAAAAGACAGTTAAATGGTGAGCCCGAACCAAGTAATAATACCGGCGACAAGAAGAAAAAACCTGAAAAGAAAGAACCTAACAAAACAGTACCTATTACAGGTACCAACAATGGTTCGGCAGTTACCGACAGCAGTTTGGAGGAAACGGTTGATCCCAATAAACAAAGTAAAAAGAAACGAATAGTGTGGATATTAGTCGCCCTTATTGTTGTTATTCCTGTTGCTTTGGGTATTATCAGATATAAGGAAATCCAAAAAGAAAAGGCTGAATTGAGTTATTCCTACTCTGACCTTATGTCCTCTTTTGACACCAATCTGAATAATGCGGGAATGGACAATATCGAAGTGCTGAATGAGGCCATCTCTAATCTTCGCTCTATGGAACGTATAGAAGCAAATGTCTATTTTGAAGACCCTCACCGCTCGGCTGCTAAAAAAGAAGAACTTACGCAAAAAGTACAAGCCCTCTACGATGAGGCTGACAGAAGATACCAGTTGGCACCTTCCGGAACTGAGGCTGAAAAACGCAACCTCAATAAACGTCGTCAGTTATACGAAATAAAACAGAATATTTGATATGAAACACTTTTTCCTCACTTTTTCATTTTGTCTGTGCGGCTTGCTCGTGATGCCTAATGTCTATGCAGATGAAGACTGCGATATGACACTGCGAGAAGCACGTTCAGCATATAGTTCGGGCGAATACCAAAGAGCCAAGAAACTCTTTGATTATGTGGTTACCGTATGCGGCGGTGAGTATGGCGATGCTGCCACGTGGTCGGACAAATGCCAAAACGCTCTTACGCCCAAACTCACGGTCAGCCGTAGTAATATATCCGTTGGTGCAGGTTCAGGTACAACATCAGTTACCGTCAGCGGCAACAGAACTTGGACGCTAAACAACACCAACTCCTCACTCTTTACTGCCACCAAGAACGGAGATAAGATAACCATCAACTATACTGCCAATCCTAATACGTCTTCGCGTTCCGACTATTTTGACGTGGTTGCCACTGACAACTCCAAATCAGTAAGAGTATATATCAACCAAAGTGCGAAAGCTGTAACCGTAACGCCTTCACTCTCCGTCAGCCAATACTCCATCTCAACATCTTATTATGGAACGACCGAATACCTGACCGTTACCTCCAATACCACTTGGGAAATAGAGTACCCCTCTGCTGCTATGTATTCCGTTACGCGCAATGGCAATACACTCACCGTCAAAATCAACGAAAACACCTCCACCGAAAGCCGAACCGACTTTTTCAGAGTCAAAACCACCGACGGCACCATCACCAAAAAGATTTCCCTCAGCCAAACAGGCAAAACACAAACAGAACCCTATGCCGTTATCGACAATATAACAGTGGACCATAATGTCTATCAGAACGGACAGAAAGGTATGAGAATACACGTTAAGTTTACTGCATATAATGTCTATAACCACATCATCAAGCCTTGTGTTTTCTTCTATTTCGAGGGCGGAGAATATACAGTGTCGGGTGCATCGGGTACCGACTACGTAACCCCTGACGGACAAGCAACCGTACAAAGTTCGCAAACGGCTAATTATACCAATACCACGTGGGAAGACTATACTCTCTTTATGCCATATTACTACCTCTATTTAAGTTCTATCTCCGGAACAACCTCACTCGAAGGACAGGTCGGTATAAGAGACAAAACTATCAATAAATGGCTTACACCTAAATATACAAAATTCTATTTCACTTATACAAATTGATTTATTATGAAACATAAACTGCTTTTTCTGCTCTTTTTTGCTCTAACTTGCTCTGTGGCTTATGCAGACGATGAGTGTGACCAGTCTATCGTCGAAGCAAAGAAAATGTATAATGCAGGCAAGTATGCTGAAGCAAAAAAATACTTCCAATATGTGCAACAAATATGCGGAGATAAATATGGGGATGCCAATGTTTGGGTAAAAAAATGCGATAATGCAATCAATTCCAAACCCGATAAAACGCAATCGACAACCAATAAGACATCATCTCAACAGACCAAATCGCAGTCTTCCACTCCGACGCTTACCGTTAGTCAGACCTCTATTTCTGCTACTGCAACGGGTACTACCGAAACAACAATCACCGTTTCCTCCAACCGCTCGTGGGAAGTGCAGTACCCTT
>CAMVHW010000145.1 GCA_947167395.1 uncultured Bacteroidales bacterium | reverse complement strand
AATGCACACTTAGAAAACCGACCAAGCATACGCCGGCAATGGGAATAATAGTTGGTAAAAAAACTTTTTTGCAGAAATGAGCGATGTTTATTCCTGCTTGTCGTTTTAGCAAAGGTAGTCTTAACAATGAGTCCAAAAATTCTATAATAACATAACACCATAATACATACGAAGCATCTATTTTGGTATAAAGACACAAGCATACGCCGATAAGAGTGAGCAGTTTGAAGGAATAAAAAATAAGTGTATAATTACGTATTTGTCCGACGGCTTGATTGGCAGCAGTCAGACCAATGGTAAGTTGGTCGCAAAGCCCTGCCAATAAAATCAGTTTGCAAAATGCTGATGTATAGGGAGGAACATCTTCCAACCATAGATGAAGTATCGTGTCCATTTCGGCTATTATAGGAATAGCAACAATAGCAAGAAGCATGAACGAATACTTACTTTCATATTCTGCAATTCTAATCATTCTGTTTCTGTCGCCTGCTCCTTCTGATTTCATTATTTGAGGGTTCATTGCATTCACTATGGACGAAGAAATGAATGCCATAGCACCTGATACTTGCATTGCGATGCCGTATGCAGCATTGACGACTGTGCCTAAAAAATGATTGAGTGCTACAGCGATACCTTGATTGCGAGCAATGATACAGCCTTGTGAATAAACTGTCCAACCTGTGAATGAAGAAAATTCAATCAAGTATGACTTATCCAACTCTTGATAATGCGGGAAATGATATTCAGGGAATTTTCTATTTGCGTATAGTACCAAAACAATGAAATTTAATACTTGAATACCCAACATAAAAACAGAGTAAAGGATAAGTCTGTCAGAATGAGAGTGGAGTAATATAAAGGCAAAACCTAATTTAAGAACACCATCAATTATATCAACGATGGATATGAAAACTATATTTTCTCTTGCTATATACAATGCTCTTATCGGTGCTATCATTATAGAAACGAAGAGCATTATGACGGATAATACATATACAACGGCAGCGGCATTCAAACGTTCAGTTGGGATATTAAGTGCTTTGTATATAATAGGATATGTTAATATAAACAATATCAACATAACACCTAAACCAATAAAAATATGCAATAACATACTATTGCCGAATATCCGATATAAGGTGTTATCTTCTTTCTTACCTAAATTAAATGAAAGAAATCGTTGAGTGGCAGTAGATAAAGCATTGGTTATAAAGGATAACATCGAAACGACTCCTGCGACCAAATAATATATACCAAGATCATTCTGCCCTAACGCTGCAAGAATAAGACGTGTGGAATAGAGTGCCAAACACACATTTATAATCGTGCGGGTATATTGCGCTCCGGTATTTAATATGATGCGTTCGGTAGAGGTCATCTATTAGGTATTTAATTAAAAATGTTGCAGTTATAAAGTCAATGCCATCGCCACTATTCGCCGGAACAATTGTTTGTACCATACACGAGGACGGAAATCGCGGTAATCAGTAAAAGCATCCTTGCCGTATGGCGTATGGCGAATATAACTGAATGTTTGACAAAATGTTTTTAATCCTTCTTTGTTTAGTATAATGGTGAGCAATCGCTCCATATATTTTTTTTGCACCAAAAGGAAGAAACTGCTTTTATATCGTTCGTACGTTTGTGTATCGCAAAGCAGTTGATACACACGCTCTACCATCTTAAATCGTTTCTTCCAATCGTAATAATACTGTGTATTGCTTGTGCTTGTGCCTATCAAACAATGTATATATAAGCCATCTTCCCAATAACCTACTGAAGGCGAATGAAGCAATACTTCAATATTGAATATCACATCTTCGTTGGATATATGGTTAGTATCTACAAAACGTATGCCATTGTTGCTTATAATCTGTTTCTTATATAGTATATTATGTATGTAGCAATAGTCGGAAATATCTTGTTTTTCGCCTCCGTAACTCAATAGGTCGTGAAGTAAATGGTCTGCCTTGTTGCCGGTAGTGTTGAGTTCGGATATGTCCTTATGTGTTATCTCACCTTGTCGTTCTAATGTCGGTGTGCTGATTACGATGTCGATTGATTGATTTATAGCAGCGTTATATAGCGTTTCGTACATATTGGGAAGCATATAATCGTCGTGGTCGGCAAAAGCCAAATACTCACCCCGTGCAATGTCTATTCCACGATTGCGACTATTCCCTATATGTGTATTGTGTTGATTCTCAATGATAATAAATCTATTGTCGTCTTTCGCAAACTCTTTTGCAATCTTGTCCGAGCCGTCTGTCGGGCAGTCAAGCACAAGAATAAACTCTATCTCTTTCAGCGTTTGGCTTTTCAGACTCTCCAATAATGGTAGGAGATATTCGCCTGCATTATATATAGGTACTATAACGCTTACTTTTATCATTTACATTATTTTTTCTTACCCCATAGTTCCTTTATCAACATGCTCGGCCATCGCCAGTTTTGATAAGCCAGTTGGGCTATGCCGGGAGCGAGTATCATACCCCAAAGTCCCATATTAAGCGGACCAAGGAAAATCCACAGCAGTAATACGGTGGCAGCACCGCTCACCAACGAAGGTATGAAGAAAGGTATCTTATTGTCCGCCATAATAAATCCTGCGGCGGAAGCGTGGTTCTCTTCCAAAAAATGAACGAAAATAGACACAATAAGCATCGTTGTAGGAATGAATAGCGTCTGACTATCAATAAGTCTTAACACATCATTACCCCACAACACGCATACCAAACCGCCTATGATATAAACAACAACTAAACTGATGACTGTGATAATATAATATCGTTTGAGCCCTTCTATATCGTTATGTGCACGTAATTGTGCCAACTTAGGCGTGAAGGATTTGTACGGAACGGTGGCACATTGGCAAAGAACTTCCAAGACCTGCATCGTAATACCATAACTGGCTATCAACTCCAAACTTAGGAAGGCTGAACCGATTAGCATTGACGATTTGTTGATTAAGAAACCTCCCACTTGTGTCAAACCAATCTTGACGGCATTGGGGTAAATGGCTTGCATAATCTCCTTGGAGTCTCGCTCAACGGCATTGTCTAAATGTTTTTTTATCTCTTCGGTATAGAAGAGTCTATAAGATAAGTAACGACGTATAATAATAGAAACCAGTTGAGCCGACACAATGGCACTCAATCCCAAGCCGGCATAGATAAGACCAATAGCAATGAGTATATATGCACTTTGACCAGCAATAGTTATCTGCTGACTGCGTTTGACATATCCCTTACCCAACAAGAGAGCGTCGTAGTATAAGGTATAGAGATTATAGCAGTTGATAGTGATGAGCAGTACCCAACCTACAATGGCATCGGTACGGCTGCCACTGTATTTCTGAAGGATATATATGAAGTAGGCTGTTCCGGCAGTGGCTAAAATAATAAAAGCAGCCAAGGCAATCTTGCGATAGAACTGCTTCATCGCAGTCAGAGTGCCTTTCAGCAAGCCGTAATCAATATCCGCTTCTTGACTGTACTCATCATCGTCGATAGGCTGCACACCCTCTTTCAGCAGTGACTTAACTCCGCTGAAAACGTAACTCAGGTTGCGAGCAAAAGTAGGACGAAAACCGAAGTCAAGAATGGTTACAAGAGTGGTGATAGTTTGGAATATCTGCCATATACCCACCGTTTCGGAAGGCATCTTATGCAGTATGAACGGGAGGAGAATAACTCCGGATCCCACCATAAAGATTGTGGCTATATACGACCACGCAACATCTTTCTTCCCTATAT
>CAMVHW010000144.1 GCA_947167395.1 uncultured Bacteroidales bacterium | reverse complement strand
GGCGTGGTATGGTATAGACGAGGAAACGATGAAATTCAATCGTCGCTTTAATCCTGCCGGACTTATTACTTATGAGCGAGCAAAAGGCGACACCGCTTATGCTGCCTATCCCAACCAAACGGACAACTACACACAACACCACGCTCAACTGCACGTGCGTCATAGTTTCAACTACCGCTGGTCGCTGCAAGCAGCAGCACACTATACCTACGGAAGAGGATATTATGAAATGGCTGACTATGGGCAATATACAGATACGACAGGTTGGTCTGGTATAACGCAAGACGGCTTAACCAACCACTTGGGCGGTGCATTTGTACAAGCACAATATATAGGTGAGCGTTGGTCAACTATGTTTGGTGTGGCAGGACAATACTACGCTTGTGATCACTGGGGCAAACTTGACCAAATGGACACTTATCTCGGCAAGGGCAGCAAAGCAGACGGCAATATATATGCCCGCTTCAATGAGTATCTTATTCACAGGGCACAGGAGCGTTTGTCGCTGTATGAGGACTTGCAATATCGTTTAGTGGATTATACCATAGGTCAGACAAGCGAATATACCTACTCACCAATCGATTTTCATAAGACTTACCATTTCTTCAACCCCAAAGCCGGTATCGAGTACTTCAATCACGGTCATCAACTGACGGCATCTTTTGCTATGGCTAATCGTGAGCCGACACGTTCAAACATCTTGGAAGCCGATATGAATGGCACAACAATGCCACTACAAGAAACCTTGTATGACTACGAGTTGGGCTATAACTACTCTTTCTCATCTCTCCAATCAGGCAGCATAGCAGGTATGGTTGGAGCCAACCTTTATTTTATGCAATATGACAACCAGTTGGTGGCAACAGGAGGTATCAGCAAACTCAGTTACCCCTCGTTGACCAATGTGAAGAACTCCTACCGCACAGGCGTGGAACTGCAATATGCCTTTGATTTCACTTCGTGGTTGCGATGGGAGGGCAATCTCGTATGGTCGCGAAATAAATGGCAACTGACAGATAAGAGTTGGAATACCATCTCCTTCTCGCCCGACTGGACGGCATATAACGCGTTGGACTTCCACTATGCAGGTTTTCGCGGTGTGATTAACAATCAAGTGGTTAGCGAGCAGTATTTGGATAACAGTCAGAGAAAAGAAGCCATGCTGAAAGCCTATACGGTAACTAACCTTCAACTGAGTTACCTATTGCCCATAAAAGAGATGAGTGGTAGAAAAGATGTGCCCGATGTGGAGTTTAAGTGCTTGATGAACAATCTGTTCAATACCCTCTATTGCAGCAATGGCGGCACTGACGGCACCTACACTTGGTACTTTCCGCAAGCAGGATTTAATGTTCACGCAGGCTTGACTGTTTCGTGGTGATAGTCCATAGATAGGAGCCATAAATGGCATTGGCACACCAGAATAGGTATTGAGCACTCATACAATAAGATTCGGCTTTAAGCCACATAATCATATAAAGTATGTCAATGGCGAGCCAAATAAACCATTGCTCACGATATGCAAGCACCAACAGTATCTGTGCTGCAAAGGCAGGAACGGTGGTGAAGGCATCGAGATAAGGTTGAGTGTCATCTGTATAAAGGCTTAACCAATAGCCGACAAGCAGAGAAAGAACAATCAAAACGACACATAAGACAAGGAAAAAAGTCTTATTCAGTCGGCGGAAGGGGGTAGCAGTTTGCTGCCTCTTTCGCCATTCATAAATACCATAAATCTGCGAGAGGAAATAGAAAGCATTGATAGCCAATGCAGCATAGAACTTTTCCTGCCAACATACGTATGAATAGGTCAGTATCTGACCAAAACCGAAGAAGAAAGTAATCAACTTTCCTTGCGCACACAGCACCACCGAGCATACGCCGAACAGCGAACTCAACAATGCCCAAGGATTATCGGGTGAGATGGCATAGGTAACGAGCATTATGACTATGCCTGCGGTGAGCCACCAAAGAAGGCGTTTGTTATTGAGGATGGACGACTGCATCTTGCCAACGGAAAGTCTCTTCAAAGTCCCAGTTATCTTTTATTTTTAATTTCTTCGGAAAATAATACATACTTTCCGGTTGCTGCTTATTAAGCAGGTCGCCGGTAGTCCAAAGGCTATCTCCGTCAAGGTCAATAAACAGTCGCAACATATATGTTCCTCCTTTGAGATATTCAAACAGCACACCTTTTTCATCGGCAGGTTGAGTAAACAAGGGTACATCTTTGTCTGTCAGCAGTTGCAGGAACGCCAAAGTGTCCAAAGGTTCTATATGTACTCGCAGAGTGGCAGTGGCTGTTGAGTCGATAGTCGGTTCTTGTTTTGCGGGTATAGAATCAGTCAAAACGCTATCTCTCTGCAAACTATCTGCCAATAAGGAGTCCACTTTCAGCGAATCAATCAATAGTGAATCACTTGTTATGGAATCGGCAGCAAGGCTATCCGTGTTTTGCCGCAGCAGAGGCGGTTCGACAAACAGTCTTAATCGTATATCCGAGGCAGGTGCAGTAACCACTGTGTCCAAAAAGGCAATCGGCTCACCACGATGGTAAGTATATGTGCGGTTGCTATCTTGTATGGCATATATTCTATACATACCTTCCTTAACGTGGCTGATAGTGAAATGCCCTTGCTTATCGGTTTTGGCTATACGAAGAAAAGGTGTTTTGAACACGATACTATCTTCTGCGTCAAACGGATGTATGCCTACTAACGTACCTTCGGCAGGCAAAAGTGTTTGCGCAAAGATGACATCGCCTGAAATCTCCAATGAGTCGATAGTCGAACCTGTTGAGAACGACAACGTAATGTCTTTGAGCGGGTTCTTCTCGTTATTATCTTGAATAGCACTGCCGAAATAAATAGAATAGGTGGTATTAGGCAGTAGCGAATCCTGCAAGGTAAGACTTAATCGTTTGCCAATAGCCTTCACTATAGGTTGAGCCTGCTGCGGGGGGGAGATAAGTATTTGTTCAGTAGGGTTATTCAGAGTTATATACTCGTCAAAACGCATCTGTATCTCCTGACTGCTTACTTCTAATGCTCCATCTTCAGGCAAGACAGAAAGTATCTGCGGGGGTATAGTGTCCTTAGGACCGCCTTGCGGTCCCGAGCCGCGACTGGCGCAAGAAACGGCTAATACGACCACGAACAGGAGCAAATATACACGACTTTGCATATCCTATGTTAATCAGTGAGTTGATTGATTAAGAAACTCCACGGCACGCTTCAAAGCCTTGTCATCACGCAACAGATATGCCACTCTGCCTTTTTGGAAATAATAACGCTCCACTATATCTGCACCCAACAACATCTTGACTTCATCTTTGTTGCGCATAACAGCCTCGCGGTATGACGGACGAAGATGAGTCTCCAGACTGTCGATCATCCTCAATGCCGTGGAGTCAATATCCTCGTGTTGAGCAAAATCTTTCAAGTCTTTCAAGTAACGCGATGTCTCTGTTTGATAAACAAAATGTTTTTCGTCCAAGAAATTAAGGAAGTCTTCTATATCATCGTCAGTTAGAGTAAAGTCTTCGGGGCGAACTATACCGTTATGAGTCAGGCGATAGCGAGTGGCATAATCGAAGAAGAGTTGTTGCTTCATAAGCGAGTAACATACGTCCACTTTCTGCGAGTCGCTGACCATTATATCGGGTTCTATACCGCCTAACGAGTCGCGATGGAGTTTCTGTCCTTTCTGTTGTACGGAATAGTCAATGGCTTGAATACACCTGCCTGACGGGAGGTAATAGTGGGCAGTGGTAACTT
>CAMVHW010000143.1 GCA_947167395.1 uncultured Bacteroidales bacterium | reverse complement strand
CAAGTCGTTGCCGTAGGAGTTCTTGGCATTCACATTGATGGTATAAGTGCTTCCACTCTTTGTGACAGTTACCGTTCCTTTGTCCAAAAGATAATATCCGTGTTCAACTCCCTGTGTCTGCGCCCAACCGCCACTTAATTCCTTACCCATACCTGACTGGTAGGACATAACCGTACCGGGATCGCCGGAGCAGTTGATTTCGTATGTGCCTACAGGTATTTTTATATCGTCGGAGCAACGCTGACCCGTAACGAAATACATACCCATAGCCCGCAATGTAGCTTGACCGTTCCATTCATACTCCTTAGTATAACCATATACGTAAATTGCACCCAAATCGTCATCGTATGCTGCTTGCTGATTAGCATTGATGGTTCTGTCGTTCGGGTAGGTGTCGTTACTATCCTCGCCCCACGGTTGCGTCCAATGAATCTTGAACATATACACATCTCCGGTGGCATTATAGCAAGCAAGATTGGTTATTTTACGGTTGCCGCAAGGTTGCTCAATACTTTCTATGGTTTTAGTAGTGAAAGACATTGTGCTGCCATTATACTTGATACCATCTACGGATGATAAGGCGTTATTACTTGTATTGCAAGCCACATCAACATAGTAGCCGCTGTTTTCGGAGGAAGTGCCATTGCTATTGCCACGCAGCGAATAGATAGACCATCTGTCCACATAGGTGGCATTAGGTATATCCACTTCGATGATATTGCGTCCGCTGAAGAAGGCGGTATAGGTGTCGTTGGCATTGACGGTTACGTTGATGCTTGCGCCGCCTGCGTAATCCACGCCGTTCTTCTGCCATTTGACGAACGAGGTGAACGAGTTGGCGGGAGTGGCTGTGAGAGTGATGCTTTGCCCTTCATAATACTTGCCACCGCTGTATGGTTCAGTGATACCGACACTACCAAAGGCTTCGTCATTAACACCAGTGGTAATGGTATAGGCACGCTTAAAGGAAGCGGTGTAAGTGTTGGTGCTGGTGACCGTAAAGTTATACGGATTAGTGTTATTCGTTACGCTTGCGTTGTCCGTCCATTGATAGAAGAGATAACCTTCGTTGGCTTGTGCGGTTATGGTTGCACTTTGTCCGCCACTATAAGTATTGCTGAAGGTGCTGCCCCACGAACCGTTGTCCAATTTCACTTGTCCGTTGCTGCCCGCATTAACCGTGATCGTGCCGCCGGAAGCAGCCTCGAAAACAGCAGTGTAGGTGGCATTGCCGTCAATAGTAACATCCACTACGTTAGAAGTAGAAATGCGGCTTCCGTTCTTCTGCCATTCCACGAAAACGCCATCCGTCTCGGTAGCAGTCAGAGTATATACAGAATTTTTCTTATATTCTTGTGAGCGATTATTGGCATACACATATCCGCTTTTATAGTTGGATGTTACCGTTCCCAATGAGTTATTATTGCTGACCACGTTGACATTATAGTATGTAGCCGGAGTTCCGCAGGTAATAGAGGCACCTTGATAGATGTATCCTGAAAAATCACTATATGCAATATCCAAGTTAGTGGAAGTTACGCAAATTCCTCCATCACCTTCGTCAAATTTAAAAGTTCCAGTATAGTATTTGCAAAATGTTCCGTTATTATCATACATTTGCGAATAATATAACGTATTGTTGCTACCATACTTAAAATCCCATTTATTATTGTTTTGATAGTAACGACCTGCATTCCAAGGGGATTCTGTAGTACTGATGTTGTAGTTTCCTTTAGGGGGATATACCACACCATTATAAGTAACGCCTGCGCTACTTGTAAAACAAACCACTATGCGTGTACACGGGTCGTTCTGCATACTGCCATTTCTGCCCCACTGATAGTAACGCACATCACATCCTGCATCTGTACCTGCTAAAGCCGCGTTTACAAATTCACTCGTAGAGAATGACCATGAAACTGCCAATACATCTACGCTCCACATAAGAGCGAGAACGAAGAAAATTGAGAATAGTTTTTTCATAGTTGTAAGATTTTAAGGGTTAATATTATAAGTGTATGTTGGTTACTGCGTGTTATTCACTGCGTGTTGGCTATGTTTTGTCATATTGAAACAACTGACTATAAAAGAAGTCTGACACGGAATGCCGTGTCAGACTGATAAAAAATACATTTCGTAATTATTCTCTGTTAACTCTAACCGAGCAGCCAGTCTGTCGCAGGTATGCAACGGACAAGCATTCCATCTTGCCGGATGTCGCGTTTGTCGCCATACATCATCACAAGCGTCATCTTATCGCAATTCAGTTTTTTCCCCGCTTTCAGCAGATTGCCAACCTCCCTGTTATAGAGTTTGGTTCGAGGGTTTCGAAAATCGTAGGTTACTTGAATCAGTTCCTTCACTTTCACGCCGTCCACCACAATGAAATCCACCTCATACTCACGGACCTTATGATAATAGTAAATCTGCTCTCCTGATAGAATCCGCCTGTGCAATTCGACAGCCACCGCATTTTCCAACCTTTGTCCCAAACTTTCAGTCAGCAAGGTCTCCTCACGCGATGCCACCATAGCCGTATCCACAGCATAATACTTATGAACAGTTCTCCGTTCGCGACTTTTCAGAGAGAAACGCGGTATGGCGCACACCAGATAAGCATTGCGTATATACTGCAGATAGGTCTTTGCCGTGTTCGGCGAACGCAGGTTGTGTTTTTCCTGAATGGTGGCAAACGATTGTTCACAAGTGAACTCGTCTAACACCTGATTGGCTATATCTGTCAGCGTCTGCGCGTAACGAAGTTTGTAACGGCGGGCAATATCTTTCTCTATAATCGTGCGCACAAGCGAGCGTACATAGTCGTTGCGCTCTGCCGCATTAAGGTATAAGAGTTCGGGAAATCCTCCGGTAAACAGATATTCATCCAATGCTTTTTCACGCAAAGCGATTGCTTTGGTAGAAAAAGAGGTGGTATTCACCTCGCGTGAGAGGCAATACTCGCGGAACGAAAAAGGGAACAACTCTATCTGATGATAGCGTCCTGTGAGGTGCGTAGCCAACTCCCCGCTCAACAGGTTGGCGTTGCTGCCCGTTACAAGCAGATGCATCCCTTGACGAAGCATACGGTTGACAAACAATTCCCATCCTTCCACATTCTGCACCTCATCCAAAAAAAGGTGTTGAAAATCGCCGTTCAAACGGTAAAGGGTGGCAAGCAACGTGTCAAAATCCTGTCCGGAAAGTTTGCCGAGTCGGTCATCATCGAAATTGATATAACCGAAGGGCAATCCGCTTTCAAGCATTACTTTCGCGCAGAGAGTTGATTTGCCGCTGCGTCGCACTCCTATTACCACCTGTGCCAACGGACTGTCAAGATTAACGCTCCGTTCCTCTTTCCGTGGAATGAGATGCTGTAAAGCCGTGCGCCCGAGTTCGACGCGCTGGTCACTCAAAATTGTTAAATAATCCTGTTGCATAACAAAAAAGTGCAAATTTTGTAATCTATTTTTCTGCGGCAAAGGTACTATTTGTTTCTAAACTGAACAAATATGTATGATTTTTATCACACAAACTGAATAAAAACACCTATTTTCTTGCTTGTAAACTGAATAAAAATGTAAAATTATCAGTCGTTTCAATACGTCAAAGAGCGATTTGTAACTGCGTGTTATTCACTGCGTGTTGGTAACTTCGTGTTTGTTACTGCGTGTTGATTTGGGTTGTTATTAGGTTGGAAGACGTGTAGCAGAAGGACAATTTTTAGCAAGATACGGTGCAAAAAAACGGTCGTTTAATGTGCTCGACTTCAGAGCCGATTCTACCGTAGTTGA
>CAMVHW010000142.1 GCA_947167395.1 uncultured Bacteroidales bacterium | reverse complement strand
CTAACTACATACAAGTGAAAGCCTATCACCACGTCAGAGCATATAGCGACAACTATCAGTTGGTATGCGACTCGCTGCATTACATAGGTCGCGACTCACTAATGACCCTCTGCGGGATGCCTATACTATGGAGCGACAGCAACCAAGTGGTGGCAGACACGATGACCCTCTATTTTGTCAATGGCTCGCTACACCATATTTATGCCATAGGCAAACCTTTTGCCACACGACAAGTAACCACCGACTATTTCGACCAGTTGGCAGGCAGAGAGATGACGGCATACGTTAAAGATAACGAATTGAGTGAGGTGAAAGTGTCGGGCAATGCACAGACGGTATTCTACCCCAAAGACGATAACGGCGATATAATAGGCGTTAATCGCACTGAAAGCAGTTACGTACAGATATACATAGAAGATCGTAAGATACACCACGTTCTCTTTACCACCTCCACCACCGGAGTACTCTACCCTCTCGACCAACTGCCAAGGAAAGACCACTATTTGGGCATGTTCTTTTGGGCAGACAAGGAACGACCTAAAAACAAAGAAGATATATTCAATTATCCTCCTCGCAGCGAACGACCTAAACCCATCATATCGTCCACCGATGACGACTAACTTTATACCATTTATGGCAACACCTCAACCTCAACTACCCGCCTTGGCAGTGGATGCCGCCTGTTCAGGCAACCCCGGAACGATGGAGTTTCGCGCCGTGATAGCCGACACCGGCACACAAGTGTTCCACCGAGGTCCCTATATGCAAGGCACTAATAATATAGGCGAGTTCCTCGCTTTGGTTCTTGGCTTGGCTTATCTCAAAAAGAACAACCTGCCGTGGGCTATCTATACCGACAGCGTTACGGCTATGGCATGGGTAAGACAAAAGAAATGTAAGAGCAAACTGGAGTTCAACAGTAAGAATATGGAACTGCTCACAACCATACGCAAGGCTGAACACTGGCTGCAAACCAACACTTGGACAACCCCTATTCTCAAATGGGAAACACGACTATGGGGAGAGATACCTGCCGACTTTGGAAGAAAATACACATAAAACTCACGTTTGATTGTGTAATTCATATAGTTGCAATACTTTTGCGCGAAATACAGATCGTATAACAAACATTATTCATTTTCTTAAAAATAGGTAATGCTGGTTAGATGAAATCGGATTACATTATTGAAGTTAACCATGTCTTCAAACAGTTTGAGGACGGTCAGTATGCTCTTCGAGATGTGAATCTTAAGGTTAAGAAGGGCGAGTTTGTAACCATTTTAGGACCTTCGGGTTGCGGCAAGACGACGCTGCTACGGTGTATAGCCGGCTTTCAGGTTGCTTCCGAAGGCGATATTCTGCTCAATGGCGAGGATATGACATCGCTGCCTGCCAATAAACGCCCCGTCAATACCGTTTTCCAAAAGTACGCTTTGTTTCCTCACCTGAATGTGTTCGATAATGTGGCATTCGGGCTTAAACTGCGTGGCGTGGAGCGCACGGAGATGGACAAACGTGTGCGTAAGGCTCTGAAGATGGTCAGTATGTCCGACTATGAGTACCGCGACGTGGACAGCCTCTCCGGCGGACAACAACAACGCGTTGCCATAGCAAGGGCTATCATCAACGAACCCGAAGTGCTGCTCTTGGACGAACCCCTCTCTGCCTTGGACAGAAAAATGAGAGCCGATATGCAGTTGGAACTCCGCGAGATGCATAAGAAACTGGGTATCACCTTTATCTATGTAACTCACGACCAAGAGGAGGCTCTTACCCTCAGCGACCGAGTGGTCATTATGCGCGAAGGCAAGATACAGCAGATTGGTACTCCCACCGACGTGTATAACGAGCCGCAAAACTGCTTCGTGGCTAACTTCATAGGCGAAAGTAACATACTGGATGCCATAATGAAACACGATGAGTTGGTACATTTCTGCGACCGCGACTTCGACTGTGTGGACAAAGGCTTTGGTGAAGACACCGAAGTGGATATAGTGGTTCGCCCGGAAGACTGGTATATAGGCGTTATCGACACACAAAACGACAGCAAAACGCCGTGGCAACTGACAGGTGAGGTGCAGACCTGTATCTTCAAAGGCGTACACTATGAGATGACCGTCCTGACAGAGAACGGATACGAACTGGTGGTGCAAGACTATAAGCAGTTCCTTCCGGGCGTGAAAGTAGGTCTGTTGGTTAAGCCCGAAGACATACAAGTAATGAAGAAAGAACGCCTGTGCAACACCTTTGAAGGCACTGTACTTGCTGATAATCAAGTAGAGATGCTGGAAGAGAAATGGGATATAGCCGAGCGTACCGCTGACCGCTTTGAGACAGGCGAACAGGTGCGCGTGGAGGTGGATTTCAACCACATCAACCTGCAAGACGACGAAGAGGACGGCACCTTGAGCGGCGAAGTGCGCTTTATTCTCTACAAAGGCGACCACTACCACCTTACCGTTCGCACTGACGACGGCGATGACATATATGTCGATACCAACGACATCTGGGACGTTGGCGACCGCGTCGGCATTAAGATAGCCCCCAGTTGGATACGACTCTATAAGACTAACACCGATAATCAGCCTGCCTAATGAAGCACTCATTCAACCATCGCCGCACTTGGGCTTGGCCATACCTGCTCTTCCTCGTCCTGTTTGTCGTGCTGCCGCTCATAATGATTGGCATATATGCTTTCACCGACTCACAAGGACACTTCACCATACACAATTTTGTGCAGTTCTTCACCAAATCGGAAGCCATCAACACCTTCATCTACTCTATTGCCATCGCCCTCATAACCACGCTTATATGTATCGTCCTCGGCTATCCTGCCGCATACATAATGGCTATGAAGTCGTTTCGCACCCCGCAAGTAATGGCTATACTGTTCATACTGCCTATGTGGATTAACTTCCTCTTGCGCACCATAGCCACGGTTGAACTCTTCCACATGCTCAACCTGCCTTTGGGTGAAGGAGCACTGCTGTTCGGTATGGTATATGACTTCCTGCCCTTTATGATCTACCCCATCTACAACACTCTGCAAAAGATGGACAAGAGCCTTTTGGAAGCAGCACGCGACCTCGGAGCAGGACGAGTGCAAGTCTTCACCAAAGTCATTCTGCCCCTGTCCATACCCGGTGTGTATTCAGGTATAATAATGGTGTTTATGCCTACGGTGAGCACCTTCGCCATATCCGAACTGCTGACACATAATAAGATAACCTTGTTCGGCTCACTCATACAACGCAGTTTTGGCGAAGGAGGCATAACGATGTGGAACTACGGAGCAGCACTATCGCTCATAATGCTTATAATAATTGGCGCAACCAGTTTCTTCGGACAGAAAGAAGAAAATGCCGATAATATGATTAAATAGACAATGAAGAAACAAAATATACTTTGGACAGAGAAACGCCCCAAATGGGAACGCGTCTTGGGTCAGTCCTACCTATGGCTACTGCTCTTTGTGCTATACGCACCTATACTGCTTATTATCATCTTCTCTTTCACTAAAAGCAAGGTGTTGGGCAACTGGACGGGATTCACCTTCTCGCTCTATCGGAACCTGTTTGTAGGCTATGACATATCGTCCAACGTGCAGGTGGACCCCAACCTGTATAAAGCCATCTTCTATACAGCCGTCATAGCCGTTGTGGCAGCAATAATATCCACTTTACTCGGCACGCTGGCTGCCATAGGTATATACAATATGAACGCAAGACACAAGAACGGTATGCTGTTTCTCAACTCCATACCGATGATTAACCCCGACATCATAACGGGTATATCTCTTTTCCTGCTGTTCGTTT
>CAMVHW010000141.1 GCA_947167395.1 uncultured Bacteroidales bacterium | reverse complement strand
TCACTCATACATAAAAGGCTGACCAAAGAGACAACACTAACAAAAAAAACCGCACCAACCTTTGTCGGTACGGCTCTACTGTTAGAACTAATCTATCCTTTCTATCTGCTTATCTGTTTGATAACAGGACTTCTGCAATCCCGTCAATCCGCTTCCTTCTAAAAGGAAACCACCAAGCACATTCACTAAAAAGGGTGATTACTCTTCTTGTGCAGCCTCGTCAGCCACTTGAGGTGCTGCCGCATTGATAGACGAAGAGGCTTCCTCAACTTGCTCTACTATGGCACTTTCTTGCACCTTGGTGTCTTTCTGACCTTTGGAAAAACCAACGGCTGCGATACTCAATACAACGATAATACCTATCATCCACCAAGTTGCCTTCTCCAAGAAATCAGCGGTACGAGGAGCACCCATAACCTGATTACCACCGGCAAAACCCGATGCCAAGCCACCACCCTTGCTGTTCTGAACCAATACAAGCAAAGTGAGCAATACGGCTACACATACAATGAGAATGGTTAAAAAGATATACATATTTCTTCGTTTTTTATAATTATTTTCACTTTTCAAGCCGCAAAAATATACCTAATAAGCCATATACACAAATTATACACATTTTTTCATTGTAATTTTTAATCATTAAGAAAAAAGGCATACTTTTGCACGGCTTATAGAAATATGAAAATCATTCTTATCGGATACGGCAAAATGGGGCATACATTGGAGCGTATGGCTGTGGCGCGCGGGCACTCCGTCATTATGCGTATAGACCCCTACGCTGCCGAAGCATACGGCGAAGAAGGCTTCTCGAGACCCGAATGGCAAGAAGCAGACATAGCCATCGAATTTACCACCCCCTCTTCCGCTTTAACTAACGTCCTCACTGTCTTGAATAAACACATACCCGTCGTATGCGGTACAACAGGTTGGGACATCGCTCCCGCTCAACAACTCAGCCAACAGACACAAACAGCCTTCCTCTGGTCAAGCAATTTCAGCCTTGGCGTAAACCTTTTCTTCGCTCTTAATCAATATCTTACACGTCTTATTCAAGACAAAGGCTATCAGCCTTCCATAGAGGAAACTCACCACATACATAAACTTGACCGCCCCAGCGGCACTGCCAAGACACTGGCACAGCAGATAGGTAACGACATACCCATCACATCCTATCGCGAAGGCGAAGTGGCAGGTATTCATACTGTTACGTGGGACAGCCCTGAAGATACCATTACCATTACCCACTCTGCCAAGTCGCGTGACGGCTTCGCACTGGGGGCTATCATCGCTGCCGAATGGCTCGCCGACAAACAAGGACCACACACAATGAACGAAGTTCTGAATCTCTAACTGACACCTATTATGACTTCACTGAAAGAAAGACTCACTAAAATAACTAAGAAAGACATCATCAGAGCCTCCGTATGGAGCGTTATATATATAGTATTCATCGTTTGGGTGGCGTGGGACGACCAGCAATCATTGCTTTGGCTATTACTTCTGCCCGTCATAGCGGATATGTTCACCACACGTTTCATACCGTGGAACTGGTGGAAAAAATATAAACCAGCAGCCAAAGACGAAGACCCCAATCCCAAAGCCAATGCCACACTCTATACTATCTGCTCGTGGATAGATGCTATCGTTTTCGCTCTCGTGGCTGTCTATTTCATTAACGTCTATATATTCCAAAACTACCAAATCCCTTCCTCCTCGTTGGAGAAAAGCCTTCGCGTCGGCGACTACCTATTGGTGAGCAAGATGAGTTACGGCGCAAGAGTACCCAATACGCCGCTCTCAATGCCGCTCACCCAACACACTATGCCCAAATGGCTCGGCGGCGGAAAGAGTTTCATAGAGAATCCCCAATGGGACTACAAACGCCTTCGCGGGTGGGACACACCTCAACAAGGCGACATAGTGGTGTTTAACTTCCCTGCCGGCGACACCGTCGTTATCGGACACGAGAACCCCGACTACTACTCGCTTAAATACTTTGCGCAGCAATACGGCATCAACGCTCTGCGCTCGCAGTTCGGCATAACCAACGCCGATATGCATAACCTCGTCTATCGCCCCGTAGATAGACGTGAGAACTACGTCAAACGCTGCGTAGGCACTCCCGGAGACAGCCTGCAAATAATTGACAATATAATCTTTACTCGACATATAGACGAACAAGGGTGGCATGAAGAACCGGAAAAAGAAGGATTGCAACTCAATTACTACGTGGAAACAGACGGACATATACTGACCTCATCTTATCTCGACCAGATAGGTATCAGCAAAGACGACCGCGCTAAAATCAATAGCACACTCTACCATTTCCCTCTCACACACTCGATGCGCCAACAAATGCTCAAGAACCCGCACGTAGTAGCCATCCATTTAGAAGACGAGCGAGCAGGAGGTTCTGTATATCCACTCGGACATACCTCTTGGACACGCGACAACTACGGACCTATATACATACCTCGCCGTGGCGACCGCATACTCATAACCGAAGATAACTACCATATATACAGGCGTGTAGCCGAAACATACGAACATCGTCCCATACATATAGGCGAGGAGTATGAGTTCCAAATGAACTACTATTGGATGATGGGCGACAACCGTCATAACAGTGCCGACAGTCGCTACTGGGGCTTCGTTCCCGAAGACCATATAGTGGGCAGACCCGTATTCATCTGGCTCAGTATAGAGAAAGACAATCCGTGGTTTAAGGGACATATACGGTGGAACCGACTCTTCCACGGTGCAGAGAAATGACACTACCAACTGCATATTGGGCACCAGTTTCCTATTTCGATTGTTTGACGGACAACGACATAGAGATAGAAGTATGTGAGAGTTTTGAGAAGCAGACCTTCCGCAACCGCTGCCTCATAACCGACCTGCAAGGCAGACTGACACGATTGAGCATACCCTTGAAGAAAGTGGAGCATAAACAACTCACACGCGACATACAGATCAGTTATCAGTCCGCGTGGCAACACCAACACTGGATGGCACTCAGAAGCGCATACGAACATACACCTTTCTTCCTTTACTACGCTGACCTCATTCGACCTCTGTACGAACAACCGACCAAATGGCTCATCGACCTAAACGACAATCTGACGCAAATAGCATTGGCAATCATAGAACGACGCATAGAACCCAACGGACATATACACAACCCTCGGACACTAAACCACACCTGTGAATGGCAGGGACTGACGTGGACAGACCAACACGAGTGGCAAACACAAACAAGTATTTTAGACCGACTTATGCAAGAAGGAGCATAATGAGATGACAAACATAAATTGGACACAATTAGGATTTCACTACACCGAAACAGACTATATAGTCCGTTCCGCTTTTCACGGCAAATGGCAAGCCGGACAACTCATAGGCACGTGGGAAGAGCCTTACGCAACGAAAGATAAATATATCTCTCTTCACGTCAGTGCCACCTCTCTGCAATACGGGCAAGAAGCCTTTGAAGGACTGAAAGCCTTTCGCGGCATAGACGGCAAGGTACGTATCTTCCGTTGGAGGGACAACGCACAGCGTATGCAACGCTCTGCACAAGCACTCAAAATGGCTCCGCCGCCTCCTGAACTCTTCGGCAAAGCCATACGTATGGCTCTGCAATATAACCTCAACTTCCTACCTCCCTACGAAACTGGTGCCACGCTCTATTTTCGCCCGCTGCTCATCGGTACGACACCGCGATTAGGCGTTGGACCGGGTACGGACTTCGAGTTCATAGTCATTCCCTCACCTATAGGACCATACTACGAAGGTAAGTTCCACTGCACTTCTTTCATAGTCAACCGAC
>CAMVHW010000140.1 GCA_947167395.1 uncultured Bacteroidales bacterium | reverse complement strand
TTATTCCTGCCGACTTCATTGCGGTCAGTTCAAACTTCTCACCGAGATTACCGAAGGTCATCAGCGTGGCAAGCAGTATAGCCAAGGGCAGTGCCATAGGCACAACCGACAGCACGGCGTACCATAGGAACTCCAGCAACACAATCACTTCCACACCCTTGCCCACGATGTCGTTAATACGCATCCATAGCAACTGCATCAGCAGTATGAAACAACATATCATAAAGGTAAGGACAAACAGCCCCATAAAATTACGGAGCATATATCTATCCAACTTCTTAATGATTGTCATATCGTTGTCTTTTATGGTTTCTTTTCTCCCGACAGGTCTTCGCTTAGGAAACTCAGGGGCAGTAGGTCTTGTGCGTTATCAAAAAGATATATGTATTCGTCTCCATATAGCAGAATCTGCATAGGAGTATTATAGCGATGTTCTGTTTCTATCATCACTTGTCTGCACGAGCCGCAGGGTGAGCCAGGATAGGGAGTGAAATGTCCGTTGGTATAGCAGGCGATAGCGAGTGCCTTGACGGCTTGGTCGGGATAGTTGGCATTGGCTGCAAAGAGTGTTGTTCGTTCGGCACACAGCCCGCTTGGATAGGCTGCGTTCTCTTGGTTGCTACCGCTGACAATCTGACCGTTAGCCAAACGTACAGCAGCCCCGACGCGGAAATGCGAATAGGGACTATATGAATTATCAGTCATATCCTTCGCAATGGAAAGCAGTTCTTTTTGACTATCGTCCAACTCGTCCCAAAGAAGGCGGGTGGCGTGAATATGAAAATCAATGTTTTGCATATATGTTGAGTTTAGTCTTTTCGTTGGTAGCAGCCCGCATCTATTGGTTCTTGCCGTTTTGTGCCTAATCTGTCGTACGGATAGGGCAGGGAGTGAGCAGGCAGAGCAATGCCACGAGCAGGTGATACACTATCTAATTGAAAATTGTAGTATGTATATTCTTTATAGAGGTAATAGGTATTCACGAAGACGGTGTCCTGTTCGCTTGAATAGACGTTGTCGTGACACCACGGAAAGTTGATAGTGTCGCAAGCGAGGTAATTGCCGGCTATCTCACCATTGTAGTATTCTTGCAGGGGAGTGGCAACCACGAGGTTGTTTTGTCTTGCTCCGGCTATGATGGAGTTGTATATATTGGCAGTGGTGGGAGCGTCGTCTTTATTCAGCAAACTGATATATACGGCAGCCACATCTTCTCTGCCTGTGGAATGGATATTGATATTGGTGTAAGGATAGCCGTAGAAGGAGGCTATGGTGTTATGTGTGAGCGTTTGTGTGCCGCCTGCCAGCAAAAGACAATAGGAGGCGCAGTTGCTAATTTCGCAGTTATGGATGTCGGCATCCACATTATGTAAGACCACGCCGTTATGAGCGTGATTATGTATTCGTGAGTTGCTCAAACATAGTTGTCGGCGATTGTCCTTATCTTCCGAATAGCAATACAGACCCGTATTACCGCTTAATATATCCACATATTGCAGTGTGTCGTATGGTTTAGGTGAGTCTTTATGGTGAATAAGGTATATACCATCCCATTGTCCTGAAGCTTTTTGGTATGACACTTTCGGGAATAGTCTATCCAACCTGTCGCCCGTTATACGGATAGGCGATTCTAAAGTACCAATGGCACGCACATCGCCTGATAAGCGCAAGGACGAACCGTAGTGCATATAGAGAGTAGCTCCGGCATCAATAATGGTAGTGCCTGCAACGGAGATAGTGTCAAAAATCAGATAGGGCTTATCGGCAGTAAAATGATATTCAGTAAATTGTGAGTGGCGTTGAGAAGTGCGTATGAGTTCCACATTCTGCCCGTAGGCTTCTAATTGTACATGTTGTTGATTACCATTGACACTGAAACGAATGGAGTCGGAGATGAAGACGGGCGTGTTGGGTGCTTGTGTGTCAATATATGAGCGAACAAACATAAAGAGGCTGTCCCCGCCGTTGATAGTTAAGTCTTTCATTCGTTCGGGGTCGTTCTCTCCGTCTAAATTGACTCGAAAATAGTCGGTGGAGGTGCTTACGTCCGTTATCTTAACTGCGTTCTTATTGCGGTTGTACACCATTATTGTGTATGTGGAACTGCCCATTGTGGTGAACACGGTATCAAACCTAAGTGTGTCAGCAGAGAAAGACAGCCTTAACGTCGGGTCGGACGAGAGTTGTTCTTCCTGACAGCCTATCAATATGACAGATATAATGGCAAATAATATGATTTGAAGGCGACGCATTATTCAAAATTAAAAGTCAGAGTTATCATTTGGTTGGTCAGTCGTCGGAGTGCTCGCGTATAGAACTCGTCTTGTTGGGGCAGATTGACGCGCTCCTCAACGGGAGTGAGCATATTGGCAAAACCGATTTGGTATTTCAACTCCGGACAGAACTTAAACCAACTTGTATATAGGTCGCAGCCAAAACCGAAGTCAATGAAATAGTCAAACTTCTTTTGATATATAACTCGCTCTTTCTGTCCGCCGAAATCGTAATGTATGCCTCCTCCGAAAATCAGATACGGTCGGTAGTTATTCTCTCTTTCGGCAGACCATTTGAGGTAAACGGGAACGACTACGGGTATGCTCAACACTTCGGCTATCTCTCTATGCGAGGGTAGGGAACCGCGTATGGGATTGCCGCTTTCGTTCTTGTAGGTTATCGTTTTTTGTCCGAAATGCAAGCCCGGACAAAGACGAAGATTGAGGTGGCGGGTGAGTCGTAGGTCGGTTATGAACCCAACCGAGAAGCCGGGCATCAGACTACCTACACGAGCGTGATACAACTCGCCGTTGATAGTGTCTTGTGAGTCGGTAACGCCATAGCCCATCAGGTTTACCCCCAATGAGAAACCGAAATGCACAAACTTGTCATCGATATAAGGTGTATGCATCTGCGCTTTGGCAGCCATACTAACGAGCAAGAGACATAATATGAAGAGTTGCTTTTTCGTATGCGTCTTTTCCTATAAATGTATGATTGCTTACTTCCGTGAGCAGACTATGCTGCCTAAACGGTTCGCGTTTTGTGATGTCGCTCAGGTGAACCTCCACCACTGCTATGCCTTAACCATTCCACTGTATCTCTCAACGCTATGCCGGTATGTGTATAGCCTCCGGCGTTGAGTATGATGCCAGCATACAGCTTGTCGATTGTGTTTTCATCGTTGTTCAGTCCTGCTTCCTGCAAACGGTCAATCAATGCCCCTTCGTGGTTAGACTGAAAGTAGGTGAAGTGGATATTAGGGTGAGCCTTTTGCAAGTCCGACACTATCTGCTCCATACTGCGCTTGCCGTACCATATGGGTGAGCGTCTGCCAATGAGGTTCAGATTAGGACCGTTGACGATAAGTATGTTCAGTCTATTTGCCTCCATTGACAGCCAAGAGGAATTGTTCGTTATCTTCGGTGCGCTCCATATATGAGCGTAGTTTCTCCATAGCCTCCACTCCGTTCATATCGCTCAGTTGCTTGCGTATGATCCACATACGGCTCAACACTTCCGGCGGCAGCAACAGGTCGTCACGGCGGGTGGAACTGGCAGGTATGTCAACGGCAGGGAAAATGCGTTTGTTTGCCAACTTGCGATCCAACTGCAACTCCATATTACCTGTCCCCTTAAACTCTTCAAAGATAAGGTCATCCATCTTGCTGCCCGTTTCGGTCAGAGCGGTGGCGATAATAGTCAGACTACCGCCGTTTTCTATATTACGTGCAGCCCCGAAGAAGCGTTTGGGCTTATGCAGTGCTTGTGCTTCCACGCCGCCTGAAAGGACTTTGCCGCTGGCAGGAGCAACCGTGTTGTAGGCGCGAGCAAGACGAGTGATGGAGTCCAATAAGAT
>CAMVHW010000139.1 GCA_947167395.1 uncultured Bacteroidales bacterium | reverse complement strand
GGAGCCGGCGGAGTGAGCGTGGCAATAGGCGAGTTGGCAGACGGATTGGATATCTACCTTGACCGTGTTCCAACCAAGTACAGCGGACTGAATGCCACCGAATTGGCTATCAGTGAGAGCCAAGAACGTATGGCAGTGGTGGTGGAGAAAAAAGATATGCCGCTCTTCATAGACTATTGCGGTAAGGATAATATTGAGGTTACTTATGTGGCAGACGTAACCGACAGTGGTCGTATGCGTCTGTTCTATAACGATGTATGCGTGGCTGACCTCAGTCGTGAGTTTATAGACAGTGCCGGTGCCAAACACTATGCCGATGCTGCTATTAAGGCAGTGGAAAAGAAAGACCCGTTCAGCCGTAACATTGATGGCGAGAACTTACAAGGCAAGATGTGCAAGGTCTTGTCGGACGATAATGTCGTTTCACAAAAAGGTCTGATAGAGCACTTCGACTCCACCATAGGTCGTTCTACAGTGCTTATGCCCTATGGAGGCAAGACACAACTGACGGAAACACAAGTGTCTATGCAGAAACTCCCAACACTCGGACTCACTCATACGGCAAGCGTGATGGCTTTCGGCTTCAATCCGTATATATCCGAATGGAGTCCTTATCACGGCGCAGCCTACGCCGTGGTGGAGGCTTGCGGTAAGGTGGTGGCTGCCGGTGGCGACTTCTCCGCTATGCGCTTCTCCTACCAAGAGTACTTTGAGCGTATGACCGCAGACCCCTATACTTACGGCAAACCGCTTGCTGCTCTGCTCGGTGCGCTCAAGATGCAGCCCGAATTGGCTCTGCCTTCCATAGGAGGCAAAGACTCAATGAGCGGTACTTTTGAGCATATCAACGTACCGCCAACGCTTATCGCTTTCGGTATTACCACTATGGACGCACGACAAGCCGTCTCGCCGGAGTTTAAGAAAAAAGGACAATATATATACCTGCTCAGACATACCTGCTTGAACGACTATATGCCTGACACCAAGCAACTTGCAGGTCAATGGTCGTGGCTGCACGGCGAGATGCAACAAGGTCATATCGCTTCAGCGTGGGCAATAGGTTTTGGCGGAGTGGCAGAGGGACTTGCCAAATGCAGTTTCGGCAATGGAGTAGGGTATGATATAAAGGCAGACGAGCACCTGCTCTTCGACTATAACTACGGTTCCATACTCTTCACTTCGGACAAGGATTATGACAATGTGGAGAACGTTTCCGAACATCTGCAAGAAGTGAACATTATTCGTTTAGGTCAAACCACAGCCGGTGAGGTTGTTATCAATGGCGAAAAGATGGAGGCTCAAGCCTTGCAGCAAGCCTGCTTCCGTCGCTTTGAAACTATCTATCCTCTTCAGTCGCAACCGCAAGGCAAGGCTCTATACCCCGACCAACTGATTAAGACGGAAACTAAACACTATAACGCATATAAGGGGCAAGCCGTTGAGCACCCGATAGCCTATATACCTGTTTTCCCCGGCACCAACTGCGATTACGACACAGCCAAAGCCTTCCGCCGAGCCGGAGCCGAGGTGGTAACGACGGTGTTCCGCAATCTGACCGAACAGGATGTGCTTGACAGCATAGACGCAATGGCTCAACATATCGACCAATGTCATATACTGATGCTCTCCGGCGGCTTTTCGCTTGGCGATGAACCCGATGGCAGCGGTAAGTTCATAGCAGCGTGCCTGACGCAAAACAAAGTGGCTGCGGCTATCGAACGACTCCTGCAACGCGGAGGACTCATACTGGGTATATGCAACGGCTTCCAAGCCCTCGTCAAGAGCGGACTGCTGCCTTACGGTAAACTCAATTCAGTCAAGGATGACTCGCCCACGCTCTTCCGTAACGACATCAATCGACACCTGTCGATGATGGTTACCACCAAGGTCGTTTCCACAGCCTCACCGTGGCTCAAAGGTATGAAGCAAGGCGACGAGCATACCATAGCCATCAGTCACGGAGAGGGTAAGTTCGTCATAAGTGAAGAAGAAGCCAAACACCTCTTTGAGAACAACCAAGTGGCTTTCTGCTACATGGATAATCCTAACGGCTCAGCATATTCTATTGAGGGAATCCTCTCGCCCGACGGACAGATACTGGGTAAGATGGGACACTCGGAGAGATATGAGGAGGACGTGTTTGGCAATATATACGGCAACAAGTATCAACCTTTGTTTGAGAATGCCGTAAGTTATTTTCGTAAAGCATAATACATAAAATTCTACAATTCAGATATGGCACAATCGTATGAAAACGCAGGTGTAAACCTCGAAGCCGGATATGAGGTTGTTCATCGTATCAAGAAACACGTCCAATCAACCGAACGCCGTGGTTCAATGGGCAATATAGGTTCGTTTGGCGGTATGTTCAATCTCGCTTCTTTGGTACTGAAAGAACCCATATTGGTGAGCGGCACCGATGGTGTGGGCACCAAACTCAAAATCGCTTTTGCTCTTGACAAGCACGATACCATAGGTATAGACGCTGTGGCAATGTGCGTCAATGATGTGCTTGCACAAGGTGCTGAACCGCTCTTTTTCCTCGACTATGTGGCTCTTGGGCATAACATACCTGAGAAGGTTGAAGCCATAGTCAAAGGTGTGGCAGATGGTTGCCGTCAGGCAGGCTGCGCACTCATAGGAGGCGAAACGGCTGAGATGCCCGGTATGTATGCCGACGGCGAATATGACATAGCAGGCTTTACCACAGGAGTGGTGGAGAAAAACCGACTCATAGACGGCACCAAGGTCAAGACAGGCGACGTACTCATAGGCATAGCCTCGTCGGGCGTTCACTCCAACGGATTCAGCCTCGTCAGAAAAATAGTGGCAGACGCAGGGTTAGACCTCAATAAGCAGTATAAGGAGTTGAGTGAGACGCAGACATTAGGTGAGGTGTTGCTCACTCCCACACGCATATATGTCAAACCCGTATTGGAGGTTATTCGAACACTGGACGTTCACGGAGTGGCACACATAACAGGCGGCGGATTCGATGAGAACATACCGCGTATATTCCAACCCGGACAAGGCTTTGAGATAAATGAGGGTACGTGGGACATTCTGCCCATCTTCCGTTGTTTGGAGGCATGGGGCAATGTGCTGCATAGAGAGATGTATAACATCTTCAATATGGGAATAGGTATGGTATTGGCTATGGACGAACAGCAAGCCGAACAAGCCATCGATATACTGCAAAGACACGGCGAGAAAGCCCAAGTCATCGGACGTGTCAGAGAAGGTAATAATGATATCAACTTTCAACGATAAACTATCAATTATCAATTATCAATTATGAAGCGTGCATTAGTCAGCGTAAGCGACAAAACGGGATTAACCGACTTTGTGAGAGGATTAGTTCGCGCAGGGTGGGAGATAATAGCCACCGGCGGAACGCAGAAACTGCTGCAAGACAATAATATACCTACCATAGGCATAAGTGAGATAACCGGTTTCCCTGAGATATGCGACGGCAGAGTTAAGACACTTCATCCGAAGGTACATGGCGCACTTCTTGCTCGTCGTGATATGCCTTCACATATGGAGGCTCTTGCGCAAAACCATATAGAACTCATTGACCTCGTGTGCGTCAATCTCTATCCCTTCCGTCAGACCATTATGAAGGAGGGTGTCAGTATGGCTGATGCCATAGAGAATATCGACATTGGCGGTCCGTCTATGCTTCGCAGTGCAGCCAAGAACTTCAACGACGTAACCGTTGTATGCGACCCGCAAGACTACCAACGTGTATTGGACGAAATAGTCGCTAATGGTAACACCTCGCTTGACACGCGCCTGCAACTCTCTGCCAAAGCCTATACCCATACTGCTCAATACGATATGTGTATAGCAACCTATATGCGCCAACAGGCCGGTCTGAACGAGAAGATGTTTGTCGAGTTGGATCTCGTTCAGTCGCTGCGATATGGTGAGAACCCCCACCAGAAAGCACGATTCTATAGTATGGGCAACGAAA
>CAMVHW010000138.1 GCA_947167395.1 uncultured Bacteroidales bacterium | reverse complement strand
GACGTACCCATCTTGGCGAGGTCTTGTCCTGCTATGTATTGTTGCGGTTTGTTGTTTTTGTTGTGTGGAAATTGCAAAATACTATTGTCGGTTATAGTGGGAGGGCGTTAAGATTATTTTTTTTTAAGCCATAGTTGGAAGAACTTATCGTAGATTTGGTAGATGCCGTTTTCGCTTGTTATGAGTCCTTTGTCAATGAGTGCGGGTACGGCAGCCTTGACGGAACTTGGTGAGAGAAGACCGTATTTGCGAATAAACTTACCGGAAGTTATTTTTTGTGCTTTTTCTTCTTTGGCGATTGCGTATAGTACCATTGACTGTTTTTCAGGGAGTTGGTACATCATATCGTCGTATATGGGAGCAGCGGCGAGTACGATATTATCAATAGCCTGTTGAATCATAGAGGTATTACATACAGAGTTCTCGTTTGTGAGCGAGAAGAGTTCATTCATTGTGCGTTGGAGGTAATAGGTGATTCCGTCAAAGGTGTCGTAGAGATTGTCAATCACTTCTGTTTCTATTTGTTTATGTCGTTTGAGGAATAGTTGTGTGGCAAAGTCATTATATGTTTCTTTTGGGATGAGTGGGAGGTTATAGAGTGCCACGCTTTGATAGAAGGGTCTTGCCGGTGAGATAAACATTTGTGACATAAGGTGTCTTTGTGATCCTGCAAAGATGAATCTTGTATTATTACAGTGCTGTATGTATGTTCGTAGCAATGCTTCAATGCGTCCGTTGTCGTTATAGTGTGTTATTTGTTGAAACTCGTCGATAGCCACAATGCAAGGTTTGTCGGCATGTTCGAGGAACGAAAATATCTCATCTAAAGTGGTGTTGGGAGTGTTGATGTCGCCTACACTCATAGTCCAAGACGGAGTGCCTGTGATATCGAAGGTTATACCTGCTTGTACGGAAGTGAGGAATGACAGTAATTTTTCCCATGTTTTTCGTCCCTTAGGTTTAAGTGTTTCGAGAATGGAGTACCCTATCCGATGAATCATATCCGCTTCGGATTTGGAGGAATAGATGTCGATAAGGAAGGTATAGTAATTGTCCGCCATTTGCGGTTGTGCAAAAATATGCTTGATGAGGTTGGTTTTTCCGTAGCGTCTTGGTGAGATTAAGGCTATGTTATTACCATTTGTGAGCAGGCGAATGAGGTCTTCTGTTTCTTTTTTACGATCACAAAAGTATTCGTTGCCGGCGTATCCGGTAGTGATAAACGGGTTGATTATTGTATTGTTCATTGCTATGAATAAATTGATTACGCGGCAAAAGTATAATTTTTCCATTTTATGGAAATTATTTTATGGAAAAATAAGTTGGAGGCGGGTGGATTTTGTTGTGTGGCGTTTTTTTTTTTTTGCAGGAGTGGGGATTTTTAGAAAAAAGTGTAATTTTGCGCGCCGTAGATAGTAGATAGTTTTATAAGTTAATATATGTTTATAATTGGTATTGCGGGTGGCACCGGCTCGGGTAAAACAACGGTGGTGAGGAAACTCATAGAGCGTTTGCCGAAGGGCGAAGTAACAGTTATTCCCTTGGATTCTTATTACAAGGACTCGTCGCACGTTCCTATTGAGGAGCGTCAGTTGATTAACTTTGACCACCCTGACGCATTCGAGTGGCGGCTGCTAATCAAGCATTTGCAGCAGTTGAAGAAAGGCAAGTCGGTAGAGCAGCCTATATATGATTATATCACGTCTTCCCGTTTGCAAGAGACGGTGCATGTGGAGCCGAGTGAGATAATCATAGTGGAGGGCATAATGACTTTGCACCATCCCAAGTTGCGTGAAGAGATGGACTTGAAGGTGTTTGTGGATGCTGATGCCGACGACCGTTTGATACGTGTTATTCAGCGTGATATAGTGGAGCGTGGTCGAACGACGGAAGGCGTGATAGAGCGTTATCAGAAGGTATTGAAGCCTATGCACGAGCAGTTTATAGAGCCTTGCAAGCGTTATGCCAATGTTATCATACCGCAGGGCGGTCATAATAATGCGGCTATCAATATGATGGCTAAATTCATCAAGCAGCAACTTCGTGAAAGATAAGTCTATACCTACGAGTGGGCAGCGGGTCTCGCTGCTTACTCTTTTTCTTACATACTTGAAGATTGGCACTTTCACTATTGGTGGAGGTTATGCAATGTTGGCATTGATTGAGCGCGAGGTGGTGGATAAGTACGGCTGGTTGGACGGTAAGGAGTTTGTGAATATGATGGCATTGGCACAGGCTGCTCCGGGCTTGATTGCCGTCAATAGTGCGATCTTTTTAGGTCATCGTCTTGCAGGTTGGAAAGGAGTGGCGGTATGTGTGTTGGGGGCGGTGTTGCCTTCGGTGGTGATTATATTGTTGGTGGCTATGTTTTTCTCGCAGTACCGCACTATGGAAGGCGTGGAGGCAGTGTTCAGTTGGGTCAGACCGGCGGTGGTGGCATTGATAGCAGCGACGGTGGTGAGATTGATAAAACATATATGGTAGGGGGTGAAGAATGGTTTATCTGCAGTTGTTTTTGTCTTTTCTTAAGGTTGGAGCCATAGGTTTTGGTGGCGGTATGGCTATTATCTCTCTTATTCAGGGTGAGGTATTGCGTTATGGTTGGGCGAGTGAGCAGGAGTTTGTGGATATGGTAGCCATCAGTCAGGTTACTCCGGGACCGATAGGAATGAACTGTGCGACCTACGTTGGTTATACGGCAGGCGGTGTGTTGGGCAGTTTGGTTGCGTCGGCAGCCATCGTGTTGCCTTCGTTGGTGATAATGGGCGTGATATGTTATGTATATGACAGGATTAGCGACCGTTGGCAGGCGAACAGTATTTTTCAGTGGGTAATGCGATTGATACGCTTGTTGGTGGTGTTGTTGATAGGTCATGCGGCATATACATTGATGACGCCTGCCTCTTTTCCTGATGTAAGGAGTTGGGTGGTGTTTGGCGTGGTGGCAGCGTTGTGCGTTGCCAATGAGGTCATACCCGCCGAGGCAGGCAGCAGGAAACAAAAGGTGCTGCAAACCGTCAGTCACCCGATATATATCATCTTGGCTGTGGCGGCGATAGGTGTGGCGGAGTATCTGATGAGATAGTGATGACCGGATAACGAAAACATCGAAATAACGATATATCGAAATATCGAGATAACGAAAAAAAAGAAAAAAGATATGGAAGAATTAACTCCCAAAGTTTCTTACGGAGATGATAACATTATTCATCTTGACGATCGTGAGCATATACGTCAGCGTCCGGGTATGTATATAGGTAAGTTGGGTGATGGCAGTCATTCCGACGACGGTATATATGTGCTTATCAAGGAAACGATAGACAACTCTATAGACGAGTTTCGTATGGGCGAGGGCAAGACGATAGAGTTGACTGTTTCGGAGGGTCGTGTTCGTGTACGCGACTATGGTCGCGGCATACCTTTGGGCAAGATGATTGAGGCTGTGTCTATCTTGAATACGGGTGCTAAGTACGATACGAAGGCGTTTAAGAAGTCGGTGGGTCTGAATGGTGTGGGCTTGAAGGCTGTCAATGCTTTGAGTATGGATTTTGTTGTGCAGTCGTTTAGGGATGGCAGTACTCGCCGTGCTGTGTTCCATCAAGGTCATTTGGTGGAGGACAGCGACGTAGTTGTTTATGACGGACAGGAGAAGCGCGGAACGGTGATTGAGTTCACGCCCGACGACAGTTACGGACTGTTTGAGAACTATGCTTTCCGTGAGGACTATATAGAGACGATGATGCGCAATTACTCGTATCTGAATACGGGTTTGACCTTGGTTTATAACGGTAAGAAGTTCTTGTCGAAGAACGGTTTGTTCGACCTCTTGACGGAGAATATGACGGTCGATCCCTTGTATCCGATTATTCATTTGAAGGGTGAGGATATAGAGATAGCCTTGACTCATACCCAGCAGAACAACGATGAGTATTTCTCTTTTGTCAATGGTCAGCACACCATTCAGGGCGGTACTCATCAAACTGCATACAGGGAGGCGATAGGCAGGACGCTAAAGG